>DASYUH010000096.1 GCA_036001465.1 Candidatus Polarisedimenticolia bacterium | reverse complement strand
GTCCATCCGGCAGGGTCGAGACCATGGTGTCCGCCGCTCCGACCGGCAGAACCACCTCGAGCAGGCCGAGCCCGCGATCGATCAGCGTCGGCAGCCTCCGTCGTCTCCTGGCGGGAGCCATGACAACCTCGGAAGATGCTCCGTCCGTCTCTGATTCGTCCTACGGAAGGTGCTCCAAACGATGCGGATGCTATCAAACCGCCAATCGAAACGCAAGTCAACTATCGTTCCGTTTTATGAAACCGCGTCCACCGTCGCTGCGTCGCACCAAAGCAAGAATCTTGGCCTCGGATGGCTCGATCGATGGCCTCCAAGAATTTGGATGCGCCATTTCCAGACGCTGGTCGCATGATTGTCGTCAGAAAACCGTCATGAACTTGCGGCAGGGCGGGCCGGACCCTAGATTCCACGCTTGGATGGCCCGTTTCCGCTCCACGGTTTGCCATACGGGGGCCGGCGGGGGGTCCGATGGGGTTCCTGGCAGTCATCCAGCAGACAGCGCAGACATATCCGGCGCTGCTGATCACGTTACTAGGCACGATAGCCCTCACGCTCTGGGCCTGCAAGAAGAAGCGCTGGCTGTGGGCCACGGGAAGCGGGATCATCGCCTCTGCTGTATTCCTCCTTTATATGGGGGCTCCCGACCGGGCCATCTCCCCGTCCGAGGCTTCGGCATCGCCCACTCTTCTGGGCCGCTCGGATCTTGCTGCGGTCGGGTCGAGGCATCCTGCCACGTCTGGCCGGATGGCCGATTCGGGAGAGACGAAGCACGCCCTGCTCGAGCCCGGCCGGTTCTCCTCCACCGTGCGACTGCATCCCCGGTTCCCGCGCGATTTCCCGGTCCCCAAGGTGTTCCGTCTGGAAAGCAACTCGGGCGGCATCCGCGGCGGCAATCTCACCGTGCGCTTCCGATTCCGGGGCGAGGCTTCCAACGCCGTGTGCGACCTCAGGTCCCAGGGTCGCAAGAAAGGCTGGAACGTCGAGGTCCTCGCCCCGCACCGCCTGATCTTCCGCAAGGATGACAGGATGGTGGAAGCCTGGTTCAGCTTCCCGGCCCGCTCGGTGGTTCTGGACATCGCCGATCCCCAGTAACCCCCGGCCTGCCGGCAAGGGCCACTCAGGGCTGCTTCAGGTACGTCCGGATGAGCTCCTGGTCGAGCGGGTCGCGCAGCCGGGAAAGCATCTGCGTGTCGAGTTCGCGAATCGTCCCTTCCTGGTCGAAGGGGAACCGGTCGTACATCCGCCCTCCCGGGAAATGGCAGGGGGAGCACTTCTCCTGCAGGAGGGGCAGGATCTGCGCCGTGAAATCCACCTGCCCCGGGAGACCGGGGCCCTCCGCCGGCGTCGCGGCCGGCTCCGCGGGCGGTGGCGCCGCGGCCATCGGGGCACCCGAGGCCTGGGGCGCAACCTCGGGCAAAGGCTCGGAAGTCGCCGCCGACGGCTCCGGCGTGCCGGAGGGAGCGCTCTTCGCTCCGCCCGACGCGCAGCGTGACAGGATCGCCAGAGCCACCAGGATCGACAGAGCGGCCATCGCACGGGGAGCGGTCATGGCTTGCACCTCGTGAGGCATTCTATCCGAGAGGATACCGGGGGCCAATGCGGAGGCGGCGATCCCTGGTCCTGCCCGCGACCGCGCCCGGGGCGGATCCGGGGTAGAGTCCCTGGATGCCCCCGTTCGCTGGGGTTGACCGGCATCCTGCTCACGCCGGTGGTCGTGGCCCGGCACGGGACGAAGGGGATGCTGGCGGAATGGCGCGCCCGGCGGGGGGCTATCGTGGCGGTCGGTATCATGACCCTGCTGGCGTACCTGCTCGTGCTGGAAGCGTACGCCCGGTCGCGCCTGGCGTATGCAGGGGCCGTGCGCGAGGTGAGCATCGTCCTGGCGGCGCTTGCCGGGTGGGCCGTCCTGCACGAAAGGCTTGGCGCCGCGCGCCTGATCGGCTCGCTCCTGGCGTTCGCGGGAGTGATCCTCGTCGCGCTCGCGGGCTGAGACGCCGCGGCAGTCGGCGGGATGGGGCGATCCGGCGTGCTACACTCCTGGCCATGGACATCGTGAATCCGGCCATCGAGGAGTATCTCCGGCAGGTTGCGCCGCCGGGGGACGGTGTGCCGCTGGAGATGGAGCGCCTTGCCGACCGCCGGCGCTTCCCGATCGTCGGACCGCTCGTCGGCCGCCTCCTGAACGTCCTGGCCCGGTCGATCGGGGCCCGGGACGTCTTCGAATGCGGATCGGGTTTCGGATACTCGGCCTTCTGGTTCGCGCTCGCCCTGCCGTCCGGCGGCCGGGTCATCCTTACGGAGGGATCGGCGGAGAACTGCGCCAACGCCCGCGGCTTCCTGAGCCGCGCCGGATTGATGGACAGGGCGTCCATCGAGAAGGGGGACGCGCTGGAGATCCTGCCGCGCCACGCGGGCCCGTTCGACATCATCTTCTGCGACATCGACAAGCGGGACTATCCGAGGGTCTATCCGCTCATGAAGCCGCGGCTGCGCGTCGGAGGGCTCTTTCTCTGCGACAACATGCTGTGGTCGGGACGGGTGGCCGACGCCCAGCGCACGGATGAGGACACGCGAGGCATCCGCGAGCTGACCCGCCTCCTGTACGCCGACCCGGACCTCGCCACCACCATCCTGCCGCTGCGCGACGGGGTGAGCATCAGCCTGAAGACATCCTGATTCTGCCGAGTGTGCGGGACGTCGCGGACGCCGGGTCAGGGGCGCGCTTCGAAAATCCGCTTGAGATACGGCTCGACCGTCTCGAGAGGAAGGCTGCTGGGGACCGGCTCGCCTCCCGGACCGGCGCGGTAGAGGCGGGATTCCAGGGAGTCGTTGCCGGTGTAGGTCCAGCGCCCAGCGCCGGGCGGCTCCAGCCTGTCGAGCTCCGCCGCGACCTCGGCCAGGTCGAACCGCCCTCCGCGCGCCGGCGTCACCGTGTCGAACCACGAAAAGATCTGGAAGGCCATCTCGTAGAGGATTCCGTCCGGCGACGTCGTGGCGGTGAGGACACGATGGTGCCGGGCTACGTTGAACCGCGCCATCTCGTCCAGGGGCTCGCCCGTCTCGATCACGGTCAGGCGCGCCGCGTCGTGCTCGCGCACGCGCGCCACGTCCCGCATGCGCATCATCGACTTCATGTACTCGGCCAGGCGCGCCGACCAGAGGCTCTTGTGCGCCGCCGCGGAGGACAGGAGCCCGGGCAGCATCGACAGGAGCCGGTCGTAGACGATCTGGTACCTCTCGTGCTCGCTGCGGCCCCGGATCTCCGGGGCGATGGGAGATCGCCGATCGTCATCGAAGGCGGTCACGACACAGTCGAACTTGAACGCGTCCGGCGTGGTGAACTCCCCGAAATCGCCGGTCCGCGCCGCCTGGATCAGCTCGGACTCGTGGCGCAGCGCCTCGTCGGGCCTGAGAACGGCGAACACCGAGAGGAGGCCGTCGGTGTCGAAGTGGTTGTTGGTGATGATCGAGACGCCGCGCAGCCACTCCTCCCGTCCGGGATCGCGCGCCAGCTTGAGGGCCATCTCGGTGGAGGTGTCGGCCTTCAGATGGGCCGGCGTGCGGTTGCCGGGCCAGTGGCTGAGGTTCAGCCCTCCCTCGACGACTCCGTCGACGCACAGGAAGGGGAGGGCGCTCAGGCGCTCATCGAAAAATGAAAAGATCATGATGCGGATCATAGACCGGTGGAACGAGCGCCCGCAACCGCCGATTGACTCCCCCGGGAGCGTGCATTAGAGTACCGCTCCGACATGGGTTCCCGCCTCGTTCCGGCCGACTACTCGGACAGTCTCCTGCGAGCGCTCACGGCGGCGATGGCGTTCGCGCTCCTGCTCCAGTCCGTCGCCGGGTGCAGCCGGCCGCGAGGGGACGCCGAGGCCATCCGTGCGCTGGTCGCGCGGGAGGTGACCGCGATCAACGCCCGGGACATGCGGGCCCTCTCGGAGATCTGGTCGCGGGACGGCCAGGCGCTCCTGTTCGATGTCGCCCCGCCGGGACGGTTCCAGGGATGGGAGCAGATTCAGCGCCAGTGGAGCGATTTCTTCGACCGGGCGTCGGAGATTCACATGACGGTCGAGGCGCTGAACACCGCCGCCGAAGGCTCTCTGGGGTACGCCACCTACGACTGGACGATGACCGGCCGGATGGGATCGTACGCGATCGACGATCGGGGACAGGCGACGGCGATCTACCGCCGGGAGAAGGGGGGGTGGAAGCTGGTGCACGCCCACTTTTCGCCGGTTCCGCCGTCTCCGGCCGCTGCGGCCCCCGCCGGGGGCTCCACCGCGCCGGCCGGCCCCGCCGCGCCGCCCGGGGGGAGGAAGAAGGAACCCTGAGCCGCCCGGAGTGGACACTCGGGGGCCGGAGCCTATGTTGAGGTCGGGACGAATGCCCGGCGTGATCGGAACGCCGCCTGCGGAAGGGTGAACGCGTGGCGCCGAAGACCCAGGTTGTGAAGGAAGTCCTGCCGAACGGCGTGACCGTCCTGGTCGCCGAGGATCATTCCTCGCCGGTGGTCGCCGTCAATCTGTGGGTGCGGGCCGGCTACTTCGACGAGGAGGACGCCGAGGTCGGCATCTCCCACGTCATCGAGCACATGTTCTTCAAGGGGACCCCCGACCGTCCCCGTCCGGACCAGATCGCCAGCGAGATCAAGGCGCTCGGAGGAGAGCTGAACGCCGGCACCTACTACGACTCCACCAACTACTACGTCGTCCTGCCGTCGGAGAACTATCGCAAGGGACTCGAGATCGAGGCCGATGCGCTGATGCATCCGTTGTTCGATGCCGGCGAGCTGAAGCGGGAAATCGAGGCGGTCATCCAGGAAGGACGGCGCAAGAAGGACACGCCGGGGGCGTACGCCCTGGAGATGATGTTCCGTGAGGCCTTCGACGCGCATCGCATCAGGCGCTGGCGCATCGGAGGAGAAGACGAGCTGCGCGCCTTCACCCGCGAGCACCTCCTGTCGTACTTTCACGCGCACTATGTTCCGGAGCGGATCATCCTGGCGATGGTCGGCGATCTCAAGGCCCGGGACGCGATCGAAGCCGCCCACGTCTACCTGGGAGGCATGGCCGCCCGCCCCGGCGCCCCTCTCGGGTCGCCGCCGGAGCCTCCGCAGTCCCGCTTCAAGTTCCAGCGCCTCGCCGGCGACATCAAGCGGTCCTACCTGACCCTGGGCTACCACGCACCGGCCGTCCTGACGGACGACGACCTGGCATTGCGTATCCTGGCCTACGTGCTCGGCGGCGGCCAGGCGTCGCGCCTGTACCAGGGCGTCAAGGAGCGCGCCGGGCTCGTGGACACGATCGGCGCGTCGCTCGACTCGTTCCGGGATCTCGGGATCTTCACGATCATGGCCGAGCACGAGCCGAAGAACGCAGTCGCGGCGGTGCCGGCCATCCAGGCGGAGGTGGAGCGCCTGCGCCGCGAGCCGCCGTCCAACGCGGAAATGGACAGGGCCCGCACCGCGATCGAGTTCCGCTACCACCAGAGCCGCTCCGATGTCCTCGGACAGTCTTCCATCCTCGCCTATTACGAATCGATCGGTGGCCATCACCTGGCCGACGAGCTGGTCGAGCGGCTGCACAAGGTGACGGCGGCCGACGTCCAGCGGGCGGCGCGCACCCACCTGACGCTGGAGAACGCCACCCTCCTGTCGTACCTGCCGGAGCCGGCCGCGGCGACGCGGCCCGCCCCCGATCCGGAGGAGCTGGCGGGCGAGCTGCGCCGGACGGCGCCGGCCGGCCCGTCCGGGGAGGACATGGCCGCGGGCGCCGGCTCCCCCCGCCAGGGCGGAGCGCCGATCCAGCGCTCCCCGACGCCGCGCCCGGCGCGGGCCCCCGTCGGCGGGGAGGTGACGCGCCACCGCTTCGAGTCCGGCTCGACCCTGCTCCACGAAAGGCGGAGCGAGGTGCCGCTCGTGACCTTCTGCGTCGCGTTCCGCGGCGGCCGTTCGGGAGAAGGGCGGGAGAACTCCGGCATCACCCGGCTGATGCAGGCCACGATGATCAAGGGGAGCGGCACCCGCGACTCGCGCCGGGTGGCGCTCGAGATCGAAGGCCTCGGCGCCTCGATCGACCGGCTCATCGATGAGGACTACTTCGGCTTCGCCGTGAACATCCTGGCGAAGCACGCGCGCCGCGCCTGGGATCTTCTCACCGACCTCATCCGGCGCCCGGCATTCCGTCACGAGGAAATCGACAAGGAGCGCATGCTGCAGATGGCCGCGCAGGAGAGCATCAAGGACCAGTCGCTCCCCTATACCTTCCAGCTTTTCCGCCAGGCGGCCTTCGGAAGCCACCCGTACGCCCTCCCGTCCTTCGGGCTCGCCGTGCCGGTGCAATCGATGAAGCGCGAGAACCTGGTGCGCTGGCACCGCGCCATGGTGAGGCCCGCCACCATGGTCGTGGCGATGGCCGGCGACCTGGAGGAGGCCGAGGCGGTCGACATGGTCGAATCGTCGATCGCCGACTGGTCGCAGGAAGGGCATGGGGAGAAGGACCCCGGACAGCTCGTCGCCTGGGGGGCCTCCGAGGTCCTCGAGACGCGCCGCCGCCAGCAGACCGCCCAGGTGATCGGCTTCCCGACGCCCGGGCTGCAGACTCCCGAGCGCTTCTCGCTCGACGTCGTCCAGGCGGTCACGTCCGGGCTGGGCGGCCGCTTCTTCGAGGAGGTGCGGGGCAAGCGCGGGCTGGCCTACGCCGTGCACGCCTTCAATTACCACAAGGTGGCGGGCGGGGCGTTCGCGGTCTACCTGGCCACGTCGCCGAAGAACGAGGCCGAAGCCCGCCGCGTGCTGTTCCAGGAAATCGCCCGGATCCGCCACGAAGGAGCGCGCCGTGAGGAGATCGACAGGGCCATCCGCTACGTGCGCGGCAGCCACCTCATCGCCCTGCAGGGAAACTCCCAGCGGGCCTACCGCTACGCCGATGCCGAGGTCCGGGGCCTCGGCATGGAGGCGGTGCTGGCCTACCCGGACCGGATCGCGAGCGTCGGGTACGACGATGTCCACGACGCCGTCTGGCGCTACCTCGATCCGGATCGATGCGCGCTCGGCGTGCTGCGCGGGGAAGTGGGCGGTCCCTGATCCGGCTCGCGAAACTCTAGAAGAAAAAAGCGGAGGCGGGAGCGGCCCCGGGCGCCGGCTGTTCCGGTGACGGTGACGGGGACGGGCCGGGCTCTGGCGCCGGCGGTTCCGGGGTCGGAGTCGGCGCGGGCGCCGGCTGCTCCGGGGCCGGGGACGGCTCCGGCGCGGGCGCCTCGGGAGTCGGTGTTTCGGGCGCCGGCGAGGGTTCCGGGACGGGGGCCGACGGCGCCGGCGCCTCGGGGGCTGCGGTCGCGGGCGGCTCCGGCGCGGGCGGCGCGGTCTCGGTCGCAGGGGCGGGCTCCTCGGCGGCCGGCTTCGGGTGCTTGCGGAGGTCACCGGACAGGCGCTTCACCTCGACCCGGCGATTCTTGTCGCGCCCTTCCTCCGTGTCATTCTCGGCGATGAACCCGGTCGCGCCGTACCCCTTGATGACGATGCGCTTCGCCTCGATGCCGTGCTGCACCAGCCAGCCCTTGACGACCTCGGCGCGGCGCTGCGAGATGTTCCGGTTGGCGGCGGCGCTGCCCTTGTTGTCGGTGTAGACCCCGACCTCGACCGTGACGTCCGACCAGTACTGCATCGCGTCCACGAGGAGCTGCAGCCAGGCGTCCGTGCCGGGCCACAGGTTGATCCCCTCGACGAACTTGACGTTCTGCACGATCTGCGGCTCCGGCTTGTCCAGGCGGATGCGCGGGCACCCCTCCTTGTCGATCTTCTGCCCCTTCGGGGTGTCGGGACACTGATCGAGGCCGTCGAGCACCTTGTCGCCGTCGGAGTCGTGCGGGCAGCCCTTGTCGTCGACGGTCGCGCCGGCCGGGGTGAGGGCGCAGCCGTCGACGCCATCGAACACGCCGTCGTTGTCGGAATCGTGCGGGCAGCCGGCGGTCGAGCTGTCCATCGGATCGACCACGGCCCCCTTCGGCGTGTCGGGACACTTGTCCAGGCCGTCCCAGACGCCGTCCCCATCATTGTCCGTCGGGCAACCTTCGATGTTGGCGATGGCCCCTTTCGGCGTATCCGCGCACGTGTCGCTGCCGTCGGGCACCCCGTCCCCGTCGGTGTCCAGCGGGCAGCCGGTCTCGTCGACCGGCCAGCCGCGCGGGGTCTCGGCGCATTTGTCGATCCCCTCCATGACGCCGTCCTGGTCGAGGTCCCACGGGCATCCGTTGTGCGTGTCGACCAGAGCCCCCTTGGGGGTGTCCGGGCAGCGGTCGATCAGATCCACGATCCCGTCGCCGTCGGAATCGGACGAGCCGCCGGCGCCGCCGCCACCGCCCCAAACCCACGACAGCCCGAGGTTCAGGTTCTCGTTGTGGAAGATCTGGGTCGGCTCGTACTCGGTGGTGAATTCGGTCCGGAGGGCCAGGTGCGGGAAGAGGCGCAGTCGAACGCCGCCGCCGATCGTGATGAGGCGGCCGGTCAGGTCCCCCTTCTCGCCGCTCCGAAACGCCGGATCTTCGCTGAAGGTCGTCATCCCGTACCCGAAGACGGCGTACGGCTTGAAGCGCCGCTTCACGTTGCGCGGGTTGATCAGGAAGCGGACACTGTAGTTCGCCGAGGTAAACGTGAACGTCCGTCCCGGGATCACGAAGAAGACGCTCGGGTCATGTATCAGCGTGCTGTTCTCGTTCTGCAGGTCGGCCGCGCCCACCTGACGGTATTGGATCTCCCACTCGAAGGCCGGGCGCCAGTACCAGCCGAACCGGACGCCGTACTCGGCCTCGTTGGCCAGGCGCAGCTCGTTGGCGTAGAAGCTCGTGCCGTACAGGAAGCCGGCCTCCCAGGCGTTCTTCTTCTCCTCGGCGCGGGCGGGGAAAGTGACGAACAATAACAATAAGACGAGGAGCACGATGACGATGCGGGCGGGTGCAGGGAGAGCGCGCACGGCGGCATCCAGGCTTCTTGTCATCCCTGTCGACCTCGCATGAACAAAGGCAGCCCGGACAGCCTGCGCGCCGGGGCCACGCCCGGGTGTCGCGCCTGCTCTCGTTCGGATGTTGGAAAAGCGGCGCATCCTAGCACACGGTTTTTCGGACTGTCAACGGTCGCTACGCGGAAGATCGTGTTCCTCCGCGGGTTACGCACAGCGGCGCCGGTCGGGCGCGGGTGGATGTGCTATTCTTTGTAAACCCGGACAGCCTGCCAGGGAGGCGGTGCATTGCGGGAAGTTGCCAGGTCCGAGCCCACGTTCCGCAGCCGTCTGCTGTTCGCCTCCATCCTCTTCCTGCTCCTCCTGGTCGCCGACCTGTTCATTTTCGGGCACCTGGCCTTCAGCGACCTGAGCCACCGCGTGATCGACCGGGCCCTGAGGACGTCCCTCAAGGCCCTGGAGACGCGATACCCCGGACCGACGCTGTCCGACTCCGAGGAGGACGACGCCGCCGCCGGGCCGACGGAGCCCTGTCCGCCGGGGGATCCCCAGTCTCCGGCGCAGGTCCGTCCCTGCCTGACCAAGCCCCCGCAACCGAGCATCGCGCCGCAGATTTTCCGGTCGCTCAGCTACCGCCTGCAGAGGGTGATCACCGACATGGATGGGCAGGTCCTGTGGGTGGGGTACGAGGCCGGGGAGCAGAGAGAATCGGCCCCGTCGCCCGGCCCGGCGCCTCTTCCTCCGGGTCACCCGGGGGTGGCGGAGGAATGGCAGGTCGGCGGACGGTCCCAGAAGGTGATCGCCGTCCGGCGCGCCAACGAGCCGGGCGCCGCCTCGATTCGGGAGGCGGGCGTGCCGAGCGAGCTGATCGAGAAGGAGATTGGGGAGCTCCGCCGGGACCTGCAGACGAAGCTCTGGATTGGGGCGGGGATCGCGATCCTGATTCTGGGGGTCGCATTCGGGTACGTGCTGCGGCTGCTGCACCGGACGCGGCTGCTCGAAGCCCAGGCCCAGATGGATGATCGGCTGGCCTTCGTCGGGGCCCTGGCGGCCGGCCTGGCGCACGAGATCCGCAACCCTCTGAACGTGCTCAGCATGAATCTCCAGATGCTCGAGGAGGAGCTGGTGGAGCGCCCCTCCTCCGGGGTCGCGGTCGACGCCCGCGTCTACCTGACGGCCCTCCAGGGGGAAATCCGCCGCCTCAGCACGCTGGTCAACAACTTCCTGAGCTACGCGCGCCCCCACCAGCCGCGCTTCGAGAGCAAGGACCTGAACGCCATCCTGCGCGATCTGGCGACGTTCCTGCGCCCGGAGTTCGAGAACCGCAAGCTGACGCTGCAGCTGGATCTCTCGGCCTACCTGCCCCCGGTCGATCTCGACGAGGCCCTGATCCGGCAGGCGATGCTCAACCTCTTGATCAACGCCACCCAGGTCCTGAAGGAAGGGGGCACGGTGACGGTGACGAGCCGGGTGGGTCCGCAGGGGGAGGCGATCGTGACCGTCGAGGACGACGGTCCGGGCATCCCGCCGGCCGACCGGGAGCGGATCTTCGAGGTGTTCTTCTCCAGCCGGGGAGGCGGCACCGGCCTCGGCCTGCCGATCGCCGCCCGCATCATGCAGGCGCACGGCGGCTCGATCGCGGTGGAGAGCGAGATCGGCAAGGGGGCGCGCTTCATCCTCACGCTCCCGCGCCGGCACGCCGAGGCGGCGACGGCCGCGGGCCGGATCGCGGCGACGGAAGCGTCGTGACGGGGACGCCGTGAACGAGGCGGCCCGGCAGGAACCCGCCCCGGGCTCGCGGGACGCCGCGGCGCGCCGGGCCGAGGAGTTGCGCCGCCAGATCTGGCATCACCGCAAGCGCTACTACGCGGACAGCCAGCCGGAGATCTCCGACGCGGAGTACGACCTCCTGGAAAAGGAGCTCGCAGGCATCGAGGCGGCCTACCCCGACCTGGTGACGCCCGACTCGCCGACGCAGCGCGTCGGCGCCGAGGTCCAGGGGGACCTGCCGACGGTCCGGCATGCCGTTCCGATGCTCAGCCTGGACAACGCCACGTCCATCGAGGAGCTGCGGGAGTGGCATGCACGGCTGCTGCGCGTCCTCGGCCGCGCGGACGTGCCGCTCGCGGCCGAGCTCAAGATCGACGGCGTGTCGGTGTCCCTCGTCTATCAGAACGGATCATTCGTGCGCGGGGTGACCCGCGGCGACGGGATCCTGGGCGAGGAGGTCACGGGGAACATCCGCACCATCCCGCCCGTCCCGCTGCGGCTCCAGCGGCCGGTGCCGTTCCTGGAGGCGCGCGGCGAGGTGTACTACCCGATCGCCGCCTTCCGGGACATGAACCGGCGCCGCGAGGAGTCCGGCGAGGCCCCCTTCGCCAATCCGCGCAACGCCGCGGCCGGGACGATCAGGCTCCTCGACCCGAAGCTGGCCGCCGGGCGCCCCCTGGACCTCCTGGTCTGGAACCTGACGCGCCTGACGGGGGAGCCCCTGCCGCCGACGCACTCGGAGTGCCTCGACGGCCTCCGCGGGCTCGGGTTCCGGGTCAACCCGACGACCTCCTGCCGGTCGCTCGAGGAGGTCGAGGCCTACTACCGGGAATGGCAGGAGAAGCGCGACATGCTGCCGTTCGAGGTGGACGGCTGCGTGATCAAGGTCGACTCGATCGCGCTTCAAGACCTCGCCGGCTCCACGGCGCGGGCGCCCCGCTGGGCGGTGGCGTTCAAGTTCCCGCCCCGCCAGGCGACGACGACCGTGAAGGGGATCGAGATCAACGTCACGCGCTCCGGCGCCCTCACCCCGGTGGCCATCCTCGAGCCGGTGACGATTGGCGGGGCGACGATCTCGCGCTCGACGCTGCACAACGAAGACGAGCTCGAGCGCAAGGATGTTCGCCTCGGCGACCGCGTCCTGATCGAGCGCGGAGGCGACGTCATCCCCCGCATCGTCAAGGTCATCCTGGAGGCCCGCCCGGACGGGGCGCAGAAGTTCGTCATGCCGCGGACCTGCCCGGTGTGCGGAGCGGCCGCACCGAGGGCCGAGGGGGAAATCTACGGGCGCTGCGCCAACGTGTCCTGCCCGGCCCGGCTGAAGGAGTCGATCCGGCACTTCGCGCAGCGCGAGGCGATGAACATCGAGGGGCTGGGTGAGGCGCTCGTCGGCCAGCTCGTCGACCGCGGCCTGGTCCGCGAGGTCGCCGGCCTCTATGAGCTGAAGGCGCCGGACCTCGCGGATCTGGAGCGCATGGGGAAGAAGTCGGCCGACAACCTGGTGAGCGAGATCGAGAAGAGCAAGTCGACGCCGTTCGAGCGCGTCCTGTTCGCACTGGGAATCCGCTTCGTCGGGGAGCGCACCGCGGCGCTCCTGGCCGAGGCGTTCCCCGACATCGCCGCGCTCCGGGCCGCCACGAAAGAGGAATTGATGGCGGTCTTCGAGGTCGGCCCGAAGGTCGCCGACGCCATCCTCCAGTTCTTCGCAGAGCCGCAGAACGCGCGGCTCGTCGAGAAGCTCGGCGCGGCCGGCGTCAACCTGCGCGCCGGAGAGCGGCCGGCCGCGGTCGAGGGGCCGTTCACCGGGAAGACCTGCGTCGTCACCGGCACGATCGAGGGCTGGCCGCGCGCCGCGATCAAGAGGCTCCTGAGGCGCCAGGGGGCGCGCCTGTCCGAATCGGTGTCGAAGAAGACCGACCTCGTGATCGCCGGGGCGGACGCGGGCTCGAAGCTCGAGCGTGCCCGCTCGCTGGGGGTGCGCGTCATCGAGGCAGACGAGTTCCTGCAACTGGCCGGCCACGCGAAGGAGCCCTGAAGATGTCCGCACCGAAGGGCCAGATCGTCGTCATCGACGACGACGAGGGGAACCGCAAGAGCATCGAGATGGCGCTGCGCAAGGACGGCTACCACGTCACCTCGTTCGGATCGGGCCCCCAGGGGATCGAGCACCTGAAGGAGAACGGCGCCGATCTGCTCGTCACGGATCTTCGAATGCCCGGGATGGACGGACTCGAGGTCCTGAAGGTGGCGAAACACGGCGACCCCGGCCTGGCGGTCCTGGTGATCACCGGATTCGGTTCGGTCGAATCGGCAGTCGACGCCATGAAGCAGGGGGCCGACGACTACCTCCAGAAGCCGGTGAACCTGGTCGAGCTGCGCAAGCGCGTGGCCGCGGCCGTGGAGAAGCGCCGCCTCGCGCAGGAGGTCCGCCAGCTCCGGGAGCGCCTGGAGGAGAAGTTCTCCTTCGGCACCCTCATCGGCACCTCGAAGGGGATGCAGCGGGTGCTGCACCAGCTCGCCCTCGTCGCCCCCACCCGGAGCAGCGTCCTGATCATCGGGGAAAGCGGCACCGGCAAAGAGCTGATCGCCAACGCCCTGCACCAGAACTCCCCGCGCAAGGATCTCCGCTTCCTGCCGATCAACTGCGCCGCCATCCCGGCCGAGATCCTGGAGAGCGAGCTCTTCGGCCACGAGCGCGGCGCCTTCACCGGCGCCATCCAGCGCAAGGCGGGGAAGTTCGAGCTGGCGGATCGGGGCACGCTGTTCCTGGACGAGATCGGCGACATGCCCCTCGCCCTCCAGGCCAAGCTGCTGCGCGTCCTGGAGGACCGATCGTTCATGCGCGTCGGCGGCGCCGAGACGATCACGGTGGACGTGCGTATCATCGCCGCGACCAACTCCAACCTGGAAGCCAAGGTGGCGGCCGGCGCGTTCCGCAGCGACCTCTATTACCGGCTGAAGGTCGTCACCATCGAGATCCCGCCCCTGCGCGAACGGCCCGAGGACATCCCGCTCCTGACGCACCGCTTCTTCGAGGCGTTCAAGGCGGAGAACAACCGGCCCCATCTGCAGCTGGCCCCCGAGGTGATGGAGGTCCTGACGCGGGCGCGCTGGGAGGGCAATGTCCGCGAGCTCCGCAACCTGATGGAGAGCCTCGTCATCCTGGCCGGCGACGACACGAAGCTGATCACCCTGGAGCACCTGCCGGAGAACTACCGGACGCCCCAGCCGGCCCCCGCCGCCCCCCGTCCCGACGCCGGCCCGCCGCGGCGGATGGAGGAGATCGAAAAAGAGGCGATCCTCCGGACCCTGCAGCAGACCGGCGGGAACCGCACCCGTGCCGCCGACCTTCTGGGGATCGGCCTGCGCACGCTGCAGCGCAAGCTCAGGGAATACGAACAGGGACACGGCGAAGAGCACCCGGCGGGCGAAGGCCAGCAGGCCGAGGACTAGGACACGCTCCCAGGCCGGCGCCAAATTGGCGCGCTTCTCCCCGCGTCCCGTCTGCCACGGCGCGGCGAGACTGCCGCCGGCGGGTGGCGAAGGCCAGGATCCCGCCCGAATCAGGCCTTGGAAGTCGATGACACGAAGGCAGTTCGCCGAACCGCCTCGACATTCCGCAGGGGTCCCCCGCCTGGCACATGCCTTGCTCTTCTCAGTATCCGTGCGCAGGGTGATCCTGGTCGTCGACGATGATCCGGCCGTTCTCAGGTCGTACGGGCATCTTCTCCGAAGGCTCGGTTGTCAGGTCATGCTGGTCGACGATTCCGACACGGTCCTGTCCGATCCGGAAAGCCTGCGCGGGGTGGACGTGATGATCCTCGATCAGCGCATGCCGAAGACCACGGGGCTCGACCTGCTGGCCTGCCTGAGGCGCCGGGGCGCGGGCGACATGCAGACGGCAGCCCCCGGGTACCCGGCGGTGATCCTGATCAGCGCGTACCTGAGCGAGGCGATCCGGGAGCGCGCGGCGCGGCTGGGGGTGATCGAGGTCATCGAGAAGCCGGTCGATACCGCGCACCTGCTGGCGTGCGTGCGCGCGGCTCTCGCAGAGAGGCCGCCATGTCCTTGACGGAGGGTCGGGGCGGCCCTATACTGAATTTTCTCAAGGAGCGAGGATGTCGATGAAGAAAAGCGGGCAACCGGTCACGCTTGCACTGATCGTGGCCTCGATTGTTTTCGGAATGGTCCTGGCGGGAGGGCTGCACCTGACGCGCTCCGGGCAGGCGGGCGAGAGGGCGGAGGATCGTCCGCTCCACGCCGCGGCGAGGGCGCAGATGGCGGCGGGCCAGGGGATAGCGGGCGGGCCGGGTTCGTTCGCCGACATCGCCGAGAAGGTCAACCCGGCGGTCGTCAGCATCACCTCCACCGAGACCGTGAAACCGAAGGACAAGGGGCGCGGGCGACAGCCGTTCCACGGCGATCCGTTCGAGTTCTTCTTCGGGCCCGAGCAGCGACGCCGGTTCGCCCCGGAGGAGGAGCCCCGCTTCGAGATCAGCGGCGGATCCGGCTTCCTGATCAGCGACGACGGCTACATCCTGACCAACTACCACGTGGTGGAGGACGCGAGCAAGATCAAGGTCAATCTGAGCGGCGACCGGCACGACTACCTCGCCGACGTGATCGGGACCGATCCCTCCACCGACCTGGCCCTCATCAAGATCAAGGGAGACAAGAGGCTGCCCTACCTGGCGCTCGGCGACTCCGAGCCGGTGCGCGTCGGCGACTGGGTCATGGCCGTGGGCAATCCGCTCAACTACGACCACACCGTGACCGTCGGCGTCATCAGCGCCAAAGGGCGCGTGCTGCGTGACCTGTCCCGCGACTTCTCCCTCGACAACTTCATCCAGACGGACGCCGCCATCAATTTCGGCAACTCCGGGGGCCCGCTGGTCAACGTGGCGGGAGAGGTCGTCGGCGTGAACACCGCCATCAGCAGCGTCGGCCAGGGGATCGGCTTCGCGGTGCCGGTGAACGTGGCGAAAGGGATCATGGAGCAGCTGAAGACCAAGGGGAAGGTGTCCCGCGGCTACCTGGGCATCGAGCTGGCCGAGATCACCCCCGACCTGCAGGAGGCCTTCGGCCTGTCGACCGACAAGGGCGCCCTGGTCAACTCGGTGCGCCCCGGGCTTCCCGCCGAAGATGCCGGGCTCAAGAGGGGGGACGTCATCGTGGCGGTGGACGGCCGCTCGGTCGAGAGCACCAACGAGGTCGTGCGGCTGGTCTCCGCCAAGGAGCCGGGCTCGACCGTCAAGCTGACCGTGCTGCGCAACGGCAAGGAGACGACGCTGGCCGCCAAGCTGGCCGACCGGAGCGAGCACATCGGCAAGGAGGCCGCCGAGACGCCGGAGCGCGGCAGCCGTCCCGAGGAGCCGAACGAGCGCAAGCTCGGCATCTCGGTGGACGACCTGACCCCGGACGTCCTGGACAAGCTCGAGCTGCCGGATGACACCCGGGGCGTCCTGGTCACCCGCGTTTCGCGCGTCTCGGAGGCGTACGAGAAGGGGCTCGGGGAAGGGGACGTGATCACCGAGGTGAACCGGGTCCCGGTGAAGGCGGTCGCCGAGTACCGTCGCGAGCTGGCCAAGGTCAAGGACGGCGGCCTGGTCGTTCTGTACGTCATCAGTCCCTCGGGGCGCACCGGCACCGATCCGATCTCGCGCTACGTCACCGTGCGGCTGCGTGCCCACGAAGAAGAGGACAAGTAGCCGGATGCAACGCGGGACGGCGGGCGCGCCGCCGTCCGCGCCGGACGTCGCGGTCGAAGCGCACGGGGCCCGGATGACGGGCCCCGTTTTTTATGGGCGGCTTTTGCCGCCCCGGCCTGATATCATCTCCATCCCATCGATGCGCCGCATGGACCTGACGCCATGAAGGAAAAGATCCTGGTCATCGACGACGAGGGAGAAATCCGCAAGTCGCTGCGGATGGTCCTCGAATACGAGGGCTTCGACTTCGTCGAGGCCCCCTCCGGGCCGGAGGGGATCGATACCCTCCGCCGGGAGATGCCCGACGCGGTGCTTCTCGACATCAAGATGCCGGGCATGGACGGGCTCGAGGCGCTGGCGGCCATCCGCGCCAAGGATGCCCAGACGCCGATCCTGATGATCTCCGGGCACGGCGACATCCCGACCGCCGTGGAGGCGATCCAGAACGGCGCCTACGATTTCCTCGAGAAGCCTCTCGAGGGAGAGCGGGTCGTCACCGCGCTCCGGCACGCGATCGAGCGCCGCCGCCTGCGCGAGGAGAACCTGCGCCTGCGCCACCAGGTCGAGGCCAGCCTGCGCCTCGTGGGGGAGTCCCGGGCGCTCGGGACGGTGCGCGAGGCGATCACCCGGGCGGCGCCGGCGCACGCCACCGTCCTCGTGACCGGGGAAAGCGGCACGGGGAAGGAGCTCGTGGCCTGGGAGATCCATCGCCTGAGCCCGCGATCGGGGAAGTCGTTCGTCAAGGTGAACTGCGCGGCCATCCCCGAGGACCTGATCGAATCGGAGCTGTTCGGCCACGAGAAGGGGGCGTTCACCGGCGCCACCTCCCGGCAGATCGGCAAGTTCGTCCAGGCGGACGGCGGCACCATCTTTCTCGACGAGATCGGCGACATGAGCCCGCGCACCCAGGCCAAGGTGCTGCGCGTGCTGGAGGGAGGAGACGTCGAGCCGGTGGGCATGGCCAAGATGATCCGGGTCGACACGCGCGTCATCGCCGCCACCAACAAGGATCTGCGCGAGCGCATCCGGGCCGGGGCCTTCCGAGAAGATCTGTTCTTCCGGCTGAACGTGGTGCAGATCACCTGTCCCCCTCTGCGCGACAGGCGCGAAGATGTTCCGGCGCTGGTCGACCATTTCGTCGGCATCCTGGCGGCCGACAGCAGCTACCGCCCCAAGAAGTTCAGCCCCGGGGCCCTCGAGCGGCTGGCTGCGCGCCCGTGGCGCGGCAACATCCGCGAGCTCAGAAACGCCGTCGAGCGGCTCCTGATCATGGTGGAGCACGATTCCATCGAGGCGGACGACGTCGACGCCCTGGGCCTCGAGCAGGCCCTGCCGGTCCCGGTCGCGACCGTCCCGGCCGCCTCCGAGTCGGCCACGGCCGATCCGGCCGCCGCCGGGCAGGGCCAGGCCGCGGCGGGCGCGGCGCGCGCCTCGGGATCGCTCGAGCCTCCGGATCCGTCCTCCTTCAGGGCCCTGCAGGAGTACAAGGACGAGGCGGAGAGGGTCTTCATCATGAGGAAGCTCAAGGAGAACCGCTGGAACATCTCCAAGACAGCCCGCGCGATCGACACGCCCCGGAGCAACCTCTACAAGAAGCTCGAGCAGTACGGGATCTCGAGAGACCAGGTCCAGGAGTGACAGTCCGCCGCGGCGTCGTCATCGTCGACGGCGTCCGGACGCCGTTCTGCAAATCGTGGGGCGCCCTCAACGACCTGCCGGCCGACGAGCTGTGCCGCATCGCCATCGGCGAGACGATCGCCCGGGTCGACATCGACCCGCGCGCCGTGGACGAAGTGATCATCGGAAACATCGCGCAACCGGCCGAATCGACCACCCTGGCCCGGGTCGCCGCGCTCAAGGCCGGGGTGCCGCGGCGTGTTCCGGCGTACTCGGTCAATCAGAACTGCGGGTCCGGGATCCAGGCGATCGTCAGCGCCTTCCACCGCATCGAATCGGGCGCCGCCGACCTGATCGTGGCCGGCGGCGTCGAGTCGATGTCACGCATCCCGTTTCTCCTGGGGCAGGCGTTCACCGACGACGTCATGCGCTTCCGGCGGGCGCGGGGCCTGGCGCAGAAGGCCGCGGCCCTCCTGGCGGTGCGCCCGCGCCATCTGCGCCCGGTGCCGGCGCTCGAGATCGGCCTCAGGGACGCCATCTGCGGCCTCAACATGGGGGAGACCGCCGAGGTCCTGGCGCGCCGCTTCCGCATCGGCCGCGAGGAGCAGGACGCCTTCGCTCTCGAGAGCCACCGCCGCGCCGTGGCGGCGCGCGCGAAGCTGCGCGAGGAGATCGTGCCGCTGTTCCCGCCGCCCCGCTTCGCACCGATCGTGGACGACATCGGGCCGCGCGAGGACCAGACGATGGAGCAGCTGGCACGGCTCAAGCCGGCGTTCGATCGGAAAAACGGCACCGTCACGGCCGGCAATTCGTGCATGCTCACCGACGGAGCCGCCTGCGTGGTCGTGGCCGCCGAGGACCGGGCGCGCGAGCTCGGCCTGCCGTACCTCGGCCGCATCCGATCGTACGGCTTCGCCGGGCTCGATCCGACCGTCATGGGGCTGGGGCCGGCGTACGCCACCGCCGTGGCCCTCGAACGGGCGGGGCTCACGGTGCGCGACCTGCAGCTCATCGAGATCAACGAGGCGTTCGCGGCGCAGGTGCTGGCCGTGCGCCAGGCGTTCGCCTCCGCCGACTTCGCCCGCCAGGAGCTCGGCCTGGCCTCGGCGCTCGGCGAGCTCGATCCCGCCGTCACCAACGTCAACGGGGGCGCCATCGCGCTCGGCCACCCCGTCGGCTGCTCGGGCGCGCGCCTGGCCCTGACGCTCCTGAAGGAGATGGCGCGGCGCGACCTGTCGCTCGGTCTTGCCGCGCTCTGCATCGGCGGCGGCCAGGGGGCGGCGCTGGTCCTCGAACGATCGTAAGGGGTGGCCTCGGTCCGGCGTCGGACCCAGGGGAGGGGGAGCATGGATCCCAAGCGTGCGGCGGCCGAGATCGGCGACAAGACCCTGTCGATGGAAGGACCGGGGGTCGTCCTGGAGACGCGCCGGGACGGGCTCGCCTTCCTGGTCTTCGACCGGCCGCACGACAAGGTCAACCTTCTCTCCTCCCCGGTCGTCGCCGTCCTGGAGATCCTGGTCGACCAGCTGGCGCACGACAAGGACGTGCGCGGGATGGTCGTGATGAGCGCCAAGCCGGCCTCCTTCATCGCCGGCGCGGACGTCAACGAGATCGGATCTCTGGGGTCGATCCAGGACGCCGAGAACGCCTCGCGCAAGGGGCACCGCCTGTTCGACGCGATCGAGGCCCTGCCGTTCCCGGTGGCGGCCGCCCTCAATGGCACCTGCCTGGGGGGCGGCACCGAGCTGGCGCTGGCCTGCCATTTCCGGATCGCCGCCGACGATCCGCGCGTCGAGATCGGCCTCCCCGAGGTGCGCCTCGGCATCATCCCGGGCTGGGGCGGGACGCAGCGCCTGCCGCGCCTGATCGGCATCGGCCCCGCGCTCGAACTGATCCTGACCGGCCGCTCCGTGGACGCGCGCAAGGCGCAGAGGCTGGGCCTGGTCGATCAGATCGCCCCCGCCGAGACCCTCCTGGAAGCGGCCGAGCGGCTGGTCGTCGACGCCGCCGAGGGCCGGCGCCACCCGCGGCCGCACGCCGGCGATTCCGCGCTGGCGCGGCTGAACCCGGTCCGCCTGGCCCGGGTCGCCCTGACGGCCCAGGTCGCCCGGGCCGGACTGCGCCGCCGCGTCAACGAGGCGCACTACCCCGCCCCCTATCGCGCCCTCGAGGCGGTCGTCCACGGGCTGCGCCACGGCATGGACGAAGGGCTGCGGCGCGAAGCGGAGCTGCTCGGCCCCCTCGCCGCGGGCCGCACCAGCAAGAACCTGGTGGCGATCTTCCAGATGCAGCGGGCCGCCAAGCGCGATCCCGGCGTCGACGATCCCGCCGTGCGACCCAGGGAGGTGCGGGCCGCCGCCGTGATCGGCGCCGGCGTCATGGGTGGAGGCATCGCCCAGACCCTCGCCCGGAGCGGCATCCCGGTGCGCCTGAAGGACATCGATCCGCAGGCGCTGGCGCGCGGCATGAGCGCGGCGCACGACCTGTTCCGCGCCGAGACCAGGAAGGGCCGGCTGACGAGGCGCGAGAGCGATCAGAAGCTGGCGCTCATCCAGCCCACGCTCGAGTACACCGGGATGCGGCGCTGCGACGTGGCGATCGAGGCGGTCGTCGAGTCGATCGCCATCAAGCACCTGGTGTTGCGCGAGGTCGAGACCGTCATGCCGGACGGGTTCGTGATGGCCACCAACACGTCCTCCCTGCCGATCGACGCCATCGCCTCGCCCGCCCGCCGCCCCGAGAACGTCGTCGGGCTGCACTTCTTCAATCCCGTCCACAAGATGCCGCTGGTGGAGGTGATCCGCGGTCCGCGGACGTCCCCCGAGACCGTGGCCACGGCGGTCGCTCTCGCCAAGCGCATCGGCAAGACCCCGATCGTCGTGGGGGACGCCCCCGGGTTCCTGGTGAACCGCATCCTGATGACCTACCTGGGGGAGGCCCTGCTCATGATCGAGGAGGGGGCGATGATCGACGAGATCGACCGCACCCTTCTCGACTTCGGAATGCCGATGGGACCGCTGGCGCTGCTCGACCAGATCGGCATCGACGTCGCCTGCCACGTCGCGGGGGTGCTCTCCGAAGCGTTCCGGGACCGGGCTCCGCGATCGACGGCGCTGCAGATCCTGAAAGACAAGGGATGGCTCGGCCGCAAGTCGGGGCGCGGCTTCTACACCTATCCGGACCACGCGGATGATTCCGATGGAGGCGCTACCGCGGCGGGCGGCGGCCCCGCCGGCCGAAGCGCCCCCGCGGGCCGCAAGCGGGCGCGCCGCGTCGAGGGGCCGCCGCGCGCCGTGAACGAGGCGGTCTATGCGCTCATCTCCGCCAGGCCGCGCCACCACGAGGACCCGGGGCCGACCGAGACCCGCCTCGTCCTGCCGATGATCAACGAGGCGGCGCGCTGCCTCGAAGCCGGGATCGTCGCCAATCCCTCCCACGTCGACCTGGCGATGGTCCTCGGGACCGGCTTCCCGCCGTTCCGCGGCGGGCTCCTGCGTCACGCCGACGCGCTCGGTCTGACGGCCGTGGTGCAGGGACTGGAGGCGCTGGCGGGGCGTCACGGCACGCGATTCCTGGCGGCCCGCCTGCTCCTCGAGATGGCCCGCGAAGGCCGGGGGTTCCATGGGAAAGCCTGAAGAGGCCCCGCTCAGCTTCATGAAGTCGCTGTTCGGGGGCGCCCTGCCGGCTCACCTGGTCTTTCCGTACCCGCGGCAGGACAAGGACGCGCGCGACACCCTCGGCCTCGTCCTCGAGTCGTTCCGATCCTGGGCGCGGGAAAGGCTGGACGGCGGCGCCATCGATCGCGCCGCCGTGTTCCCCGAGGCGCAGGTGCGCGAGCTCAAGGAGCTCGGCATCTTCGGGCTGACCGTTCCCGAAGAGTACGGCGGCGCCGGCCTGTCGATCACCTCGTACTGCCGCCTGATGGAGGAGATCTGCCACCACTGCGCCGCCACCGCGACCATCGTCGGCGCGCACCTCGGGATCGGCAGCAAGGGGATCGTCCTGTACGGCAGCGACGACCAGAAGCGGCGCTGGCTGCCGGCCGTCGCGAAGGGAGACCTCCTGGCCGCCTACGCCCTGACCGAGCCCGAAGCCGGGTCGGACGCCGGGTCGCTGAAATCCCGCGCCGTGTGGGACGAGAAGCGCCAGGCGTGGATCCTCAACGGCGGCAAGCGCTTCATCACCAACGGCGGTCACGCCGGCCTGTTCACCGTGTTCGCCCGCACCGCGATCGGCGGCGCGGACAAGATCAGCGCGTTCGTCGTGACGCGCGATCTCCCCGGAGTCTCGACCGGCAAGGAGGAGGACAAGCTCGGCCTCAAGGGGTCGTCGACGACCGATCTCTACCTCGAGAACGTGCCGGTGCCGAAGGACAACCTGCTCGGGGAGGCGGGGCGCGGCTTCAAGTACGCGATGGAGATCCTGAACGACGGCCGCGTCTCCCTCGCGGCCGGGGCGGTCGGCGCCTCCAAGGAGATGATCGACCGGGCCGTCGAGGCCGCCAAGGGGCGCCGCCAGTTCGGCCGCCCGATCGCCGAGTTCGAGATGATCCGGGACAAGATCGGCCGGATGATGACCGACACCTACGCGGCCGAGAGCATGGTCTACCTGACCACCGGTCTCGCCGAGCGCGGCGGCGTCGACTACTCGATCGAGTCGGCCCTGTGCAAGATCTTCTCGTCCGAGAACGCCTGGCGCGTCGTCAACCAGGCAGTGCAGATCGCCGGCGGCAACGGGTTCATCAAGGAGTACCCGTACGAGCGCTACCTGCGCGACTGCCGCATCAACATGATCTTCGAGGGGACGAACGAGATCCTGCGCGTGTTCGTCGCGCTCGCCGGCGTGCAGAACCTGGGCGACGAGCTGAAGAAGGTCGGCCGGGCCCTGCGCGATCCGATCTCCCAGATCGGCGTGCTGTCCGACTTCGCGCTGAAGAAGATCCGCCAGGCGATCACCGACGAGCAGTTCCCCGACATCGACCCCCTCCTGAAGAAGACCGCCGTGCGGGCCGCGCACTACGCCGAGGCCCTGTCCACCACCGCCGAGCAGGCGCTGCGCGATCACGGCAAGCAGATCGTCGAGCGGGAGTTCGTCCAGGAGCGCCTCGCCGAGGCGGCCGGCGACCTCTATGCCCTGATCGCCTGCCTGTCCCGCGCCAACACCCGCATCAAGGAGGAGGGGGCCGCGAAGGCGAAGCGGGACCTCCTGCTCACCCGCACCTTCGGCAACGCCGCCTGGCGACGCATCCGCCGGCGGCTGCACCAGGTGACGCACAACCAGGATGAAAACCTCGTGCGCGTCAGCGACCTGGCCTGCGATCAGGGCGGGTACGGCGAGGACCTGATTTCCTGACCCGCCGGCCCGCCGCGTGCGGGCGCCCGCGCGCGTGGGCCCGGCGCGGCCCACGGTCCATCATTGACGCCGCTTCGCCGAAAACGCTAGCATGCGCGCCATCCGCAGGGGAGGCCGGGAGTGCGCATCGTGGTGCTGGGAGGGGCGGGGATCATCGGGCGGGTCATCGCCCGGGACCTGGCCGGCGACCGCGAGGTCAAGGAGATCGTCATCGCCGATCTCGATCTCGACGGGGCCAGGAAGCTGGCCGCCTCCCTGGGGCGGCCCGGCGCCGTCGCGGTGCAGGCGGACGTGACCGATCACGCCGCCCTGGTCAACCTGGTCCGCGGTGCCGGCGCCGTCATCAACTCGGTGCAGTACTACTTCAACATCCCGGTCATGCAGGCCTGCCTCGAGGCGAGGACCCACTATCTCGATCTCGGCGGCCTGTTTCACACCACCCGCAAGCAGCTCGAGCTGCACGACGAGTTCAGGAAGGCCGGGCTCCTCGCGGTGCTCGGGCTGGGATCGTGCCCCGGCATCGCCAACGTGCAGGCTCGGGCCGTCGCCGACACGCTCGACACCGTCGAGTCGATCCGGATCTACAACGGGGCGACGCCGGACATGGGGGACTCCCTCGCCTGGGCCTATTCGATCCAGACCATCTTCGACGAGATCACCCAGCCCCCGATGGTCTTCCGCGACGGCCGGTTCCAGGAGACCGCGACGCTGGGGGAGGAGGAGCTGTACCGCTTCCAGGACCCGATCGGCGTCTCCAAGGTGCACCTGTCCCTGCACTCCGAGGTGGCCACCCTGCCACTGACCTACGGCGCCAGGGGGATCAAGGAGTGCTTCTTCAAGATCTCCTTCTTCGGTTACTCGGAGAAGGCGCTGCGCCAGCTTCAGTTCCTGGCCCAGATCGGCCTGGCCTCCACCGAGCCGGTCGAGGTGCGCGGCGCCCGTGTGAAGCCGCGCGACGTCCTCGTCGAAGTCCTGAAGCGCGCCCCCCAGGTGGAGCGCAAGGGGAGCCTCGGCTTCAAGGACATCGTCACCGAGGTGCGCGGCACGCGCGGCGGGAAGCCTCTCGTCGGGAAAGTCGAGACCACCTGCTGGCCGCACAAGGAATGGGGCGTCTCGGGCGGGACCGTGCTGGTCGCCTCGCCGCCCGCCATCGTCGCCCGCTGGCTGGCGCGGGGCCAGATCAAGCAGGCCGGCGTCCTCGCTCCCGAGCAGGCCGTCGATGCCGCAGCATTCTTCCGCGACCTCGAGGCACGCGGGGCGCGGACGACCGTCGCCGTCGCCGAGCCGTTTCCCGCGTAGGCCGCGCTCTTTACCCCAGCGATTCCAGGAAGCGCCGCACCGCGTCCCATACTTCGTCGTCGTGAAGGGCCCAGAGATCGTTGTGCCCGCCCCCCCGGATCGCCGCCAGTACCTTTCTCCCCGGCGCCAGGTTGTAGAGCCGCCGGCCCAGATCGAACGGCGCGATCTCGTCGTCCGTCCCGTGCACGACCAGGACCGGCGCGGCCACCCGCCCGATCCGCGCCGCCGAGTCGAAGCGGTAGGTCCCGAACCGTGACAGGGCGAGAAGCGCGAAGTGCCCGCCCTCGCGCAGAAGGTCCGGCACGGATGTGAACGGTGACTCGAGAATGAGGCCGGCCACCGCGGGCGAGCCGTTCCGATCAGGGGATGGGGCGGCCCCCTCCGCTCCTCCCGCCGCGAGGTAGACCGCCACGGCCGCGCCGATCGACCGCCCCCACACGACGATCCGGGCGGGATCGCCGTCCGGACGCGAGAGCAGATGGAGCAGCGCCGCCTCGCCATCCTGGTAGATTCCGCGCTCCGAGGGATGGCCGTCGCTCTGGCCGTAGCCGCGATAGTCGATCAGAAGCAGGTTGAGCCCGGCCTGCCGTGCCCGCGCCGCCAGGTCCAGACAGCCTCCGATGTTCTCGGCGTTCCCGTGGAAGAACAGCAGCGTGATCGGCCGTCGCGATCGGGATGAGGCGATCAGGCCCGCCCGAGCCGATGGTGCATCCGCCGCCGGAACGAACCAGCCGTGGAGGCTCACCCCATCGCCGGTGCGCAGGACGACGTCCTCGAACGGCAGTCCCGCCGCGGCCGGCGTCTCAGGGTAGGCGCGCACGGGATAGAACGTCAGGCGCGGCTCGAGGGCCAGAGCGGCGATCTTGACGGCCAGGACGACGGCTACGATGACCCCGCCGGCCGCCAGCACCGTCCTGACGACCGAGGAGGCCAGAGCACCCCAGGCCACCGCGTCTCAGCCCGCTTTGATGATGTCGGCGAGCAGGGAATGGTCGTCGTCGAGCGTGACGTCCTTCGGCTCGGCCGGGGACAGGAGCTTGATGTCCTGATCCATCTGGGTCACGGGCTTGTACTGCGGAATCGTCTTGTCCTTGAAGTGAATGTGGATCGGCATCAGCACGCGCTTGATGTGGTTCTTGTCGTCCTGACCGACGTGCACGGTGATCAGGAATTTCCCGTCCGGCTGCTTCTCCGAGCGCCAGGAGTAGCGGAACTTGGGGATGCCGACGTCCCAGAACCACTGGTCGAAGAAGTAGGTGTAGTCCGAGCCGGTGATCCGGTTGACCTCGCGCACCAGCATCTCGGTCGAGATGTTCTGGTTGCGATAGGTCTCCTGCACGCCGCGCATGACTTTGGAATACATCTCGTCATCGAGCTGCACCCGCAGCATGTGCAGGACGTAGGCGCCCTTGTTGTAGAGGAGGTACCTGCGATAATCACCGGAGTTCGGGCCCGCCAGCATGTTGGCCGCGGCGATTGGCGCCTCCTGGTCGCCCAGACGGGTCTCCTTCTTCCAGTCGTCCAGCACTTGCCGGAACCGCTTCGGCCCCTGGTATTCATTGACGAAAATACCGGAGGCGTATTCCGCGAACGATTCACTCAACCACTCGTCGTCATCGGAAGCCCAGCCAATCTGGTGCGCCCACCACTGGTGCGCGATTTCGTGGGCGAAGAAGCCATGCACGAAGTCGATCGGGCCGGTCCCGGTCATTTCGCTCGCGGCCACCTCGGATTGCGACATGAACGCCACCCCCCACAATTGGACGAATCCCTGGGGCGCCTGTCCGAAACTCAGCTGCGGGGCCATCTGGGCGATGTGAAGCTCGTCGTAGGGGTAAGGACCGTAAATCTTCTCGTAGAGCTTCAGAATCTGTTTCCCTTCATCGACGAATCCCTGAATCTTCTTCGCCGGGGCGACCAGGTTGAACGTGATCGGATTCTTCGACCCCAGGAAATCCAGGGTCTCCTTGTCCGTGATCGTGACGGTCATGGTCGGGAAGGAATGCACCGTCATGGGGATGTTCTTCTTCGATTCCTCTCCCGTGAACACGCTGTCGGTCTTCTGAAACCGGCCGAAAATGACCCACGGCAGGTGGGTCGGAAATTCGCAGTACGTTTCGATGCCGTTCTGGCCGTTCTCCTTGTCTTCGAAAGTCCTCTGCAGCTTGCCCGATCCGGAGATCAAGAACGGCTTGGGGACCTTGACCGTCCAGCGAAATGTCGAGCGGCCGTTGATGAAGCCGTACTGCGGATACCAGGCGGTCTGCAGGAGGCCGAACGATTCGGCGGTCAGTTGATACACGACCTGGGCCTTCCCCTTGGCCACGATGACGATCGGCGCTCCCGACCGCACCGGAGAGGGCATCGTCACGAGGAGTTGATCCCGCTTGTGCGTGAATTCCAGCGCCTGGCCCGACTCGTCGATGACGCTCAGGACGCGCACCGGTCTGAAGTCCTCGTACCACCGGCTGGCGAAATCGGCATTGCTTGCCAGGTCGAATCGAAATGCGCGGAGATTGTCCATGAGCGGCAAGACCTTCAGGCGGGCCTCCCACTTGACCTCCGCCGTCGACGGGAGGTCGACCACGAGATCCGTATGCTGGACCCTGAACACTCGCGGCCCGTCGCGCTCGGGCAGCATCACGTAATGTCCGGAAGCGGCGTAGTCGCCCATCTTGTGCCACCGACACCACTGCACCTGGTAACGACGGCTGGCCGCGCCCATCGTCTCGCTGCCGCTCAGTTCGTTCTCCTGAATCTCCTGCGGGTTGTATGTGTAGGTGAGCCAGTCGTGCTTGCTCGAATGGAAATCCGCAACGAAAAAGTCCTGATCCCGAAGCCCCGAAATCCGGATCTCCAAGTACTGCATCTCCAGGTGAAGCCCGCGTGTCCCATTCAACCAGCCATTGCGGTCGGAAAAGTTCTGGCTCGCTCTCGCAGAGGCTGCCGCCTCGGCCGTGACAGGCTTGCCAGCCCCGATCATCATCCGGTCGGTCTTGTCGCTGAAGCGAAACGTCGCCTCGGTGAACGGCTCCTTCAGCGTCTCGGCTCCGTAATACTTGTTCAGCATGAAGCGCTGCGTCCGGTTCGGGGGCGTCATCGACGCCTCGCCATCTCCGATGAACACGGCCCCAGTGATCTCACCGCCGATCGGCTGCATCAGGAAGACGGTCCCCTGCTTCAGGAGCAGCGTCATGTTGTCTTTCTTGATGGCGAGATTGGTGACGGCGTACGCCTTGGAGGTGTCGAGACCGGTCTGGTAGAAGGCCTTGAAGACCTCCTCGCGATTGGCGGCGAAGTCGAAGCCTTCTGCCGCTGCGGGAGCCGCCCCTCCAGGCGACGCGGTGGCCGACCCCGCGGGTGGAGCGGGAACTGGAGGCGCCGCGGGAGCCGGGGTGGCCGATCCCCCCTGGGAGAAGGCGCCGGGCGCGACCAGCGTGACCACGCCGAGAGCCAGGGCGCCGAGAAGGACCAGGACGAACACGCGAGGTCTGGCAGCAGACGCGACCGGAGTCGACATGAGTCCCTCCACACAGACCGCAACACTGAGGGCGGAAGTGCTATCAGAGACTACCGATGGGCCGGCATTCTATCACCCGATCAGGCGGGTGATCAGCTTCAAGGGGTCGCCGGCCTGGTCGACGGCGGCCGCGATCCCTTCGAGCAGCGGCAGGCGGAGGTCGTGCCGCGCGGCCAGATCGCGGGCTAGGCGGACGGAGCCGATCCCCTCGACGACCCCCGGGATCGACGCCAGCGCCTCCTCGGCGCCCTGGCGGCGCGCCAGCTCCGCGCCCATGCGCCGGTTGCGGCTGAATTCGCTGAGGCCGGTGCCGACCAGATCGCCCAGTCCTGCGAGGCCATAGAACGTCGCCCGCTTGCCGCCGAGCGCGACCCCGAGGCGGGCCAGCTCCGGGAGGGCGCGCGCCAGGAGGGCCGCCTTGGTGTTGAGGCCGAGCCCGAGCCCGTCGCTCAAGCCGAAGGCGAGGGCATAGGCGTTCTTCAGGACGCCCCCGAGCTCGACGCCCGCCACGTCGCGGCTGATCTGGAGGCGCAGGATGGGGGTCTGGATGTCGCGGCGCACAGCGCGCGCCAGGACGGTGTCGCGGCAGGCGAGCATGACCGCCGTCGGGGTGCCGCGGCTCAGCTCGTGCGCAATCGACGGCCCGGACATCGCGAGCACCCGCCCGCTGAACGAGGCGGGCAGCTCGGAGGCGAGGACCTCCGTCATCCGGCGATAGGTCCCGGCCTCCAGCCCTTTCGAGGCGCTGACGATCGCGGGGAGGGCCGGGCCCGCCGTGCCGGCGCCGAGCGCCGTCGCCAGCTGGCGGGCCACGTCGCGCACCACCTTGGAGGGGACGGTGACCAGGACGACCGAGGCCCCCGCGAGCGCCTCGGCCAGGTCCATCGTGATGCCGATCGATCGGGCGAGCGGGACGTCCGGAAGGTACTTCGTGTTCAGGCGCCGCTCGCGGATCTCCCGGGCCACGTCCGGTTCGATCGTCCAGAGAACGACCCTGCGGCTCCGGCCGGCGCGGATCCCCGGAGCGCCGCCCGCCAGGACGATGGCGAGTGTTGTCCCGAGATTGCCGGCGCCGAGAATCGCGACCTTCAGCTCCGGCACGCTGTCACCTCGAACCGTGGCGCTCGTCGGATCGCGACACCTCGATCGGCCGCGGATCGGCGCGGCCGGCGCGTACTCTAGCATAGGCGCGATGCTATAATTCGCGCGCGCCGCGAGTGGCGGCGCGCCGCGGGTGACGGCGCGACGTCCGGTGACGGGCGCCGCGACTCGAAGGAGCGGAATGACGTACGAACCGGTCATCGGCCTCGAGGTCCACTGCCAGCTCCAGACCGAATCGAAGATTTTCTGCGGCTGCTCGACGCGCTTCGGCAATCCCCCCAACACCAACGTCTGTCCCGTGTGCCTCGGCATGCCGGGGACGCTGCCGGTCCTGAACCGGCGCGCCGTCGAGTATGCGATCCGGGCGGCGCTCGCGCTCCAGTGCGAGATCGACCCGGTGTCGATCTTCGCGCGCAAGAACTACTTCTATCCCGACCTGCCGAAGGGATACCAGATCTCCATGTACGACAGGCCGCTCGCCGTGCGCGGCCACCTCGACATCGAGGCGGGTGGGCAGACCCGGCGCATCGGCATCACCCGCATCCACATGGAAGAGGACGCCGGCAAGCTGTTGCACGAGGGGTTCCCCGACTCCGCCTCCAAGTCGCACGTCGACTACAACCGGTCGGGCGTCCCGTTGATCGAAATCGTCAGCGAGCCGGACCTGCGCACCCCCGAAGAGGCGCACGCCTATTACTCGACCCTGCGCACGATCCTGGTCTACATCGGCGTGAGCGACGGCAACATGGAGGAGGGATCGCTGCGCTGCGACGCCAACGTATCGCTGCGGCCGGCCGGGCAGAAGGAGTTCGGCACGAAGGCCGAGCTCAAGAACCTCAACTCGTTCAAGTTCGTGCAGCACGCCATCGAGCACGAGATCCGCCGCCAGACCGATCTGCTGACCCGCGGCGAGAGGGTGACCCAGGAGACCCGCCTGTACGATCCGGTGGAAGACATGACCCACCCCATGCGATCCAAGGAGGAGGCGCACGATTACCGCTATTTCCCCGAGCCGGACCTCCTGCCGCTGCGCGTGGATCAGGCGTGGATCGAGGAGGTCCGCCGCCAGCTCCCCGAGCTGCCGGCGGCGCGCCGGCTGCGGTTCGTCAGCCAGTGGGGGCTCAAGGAGCAGAGCGCGCACGTCCTGGCCGCGAGCCGGCCGCTTGCCGATTATTTCGAGGCGACCGCGACGGCGGCGGGGGACGGGCAGGCCGCGGCCAACTGGATCGAGACCGAGATCCTGAGGAAGATCAAGGAGGACAAGCTCGAAGTCGGAAAGCCCGAGGACATCCCGCTCGCTCCAGAGCGCCTCGGCAGGCTCGTCGCCATGGTCAGGGACGGCACCATCTCCGGCAAGATCGCCAAGGACGTGTTCGAGATGATCTATGGCACGGGGAAGGATCCCGCCGACGTCGTGCGCGAGCGGGGGATGGCCCAGGTGACCGACGAGGGGCCGATCCGCGCGGCAATCGAGACCGTCGTCGCGGAGCACCCGAACCAGCACGGTCAGTATCGTGCCGGCAAGAGCGCCCTCCTCGGCTTTTTCGTGGGCAAGGTGATTCAGGCGACCGGCGGCAAGGCCAATCCGGCGCTGGTGAGCCGGCTGCTCAAAGAGCGCCTGGACCGGCCGTGAGACCAGTCCCCGGATGCGCCACGCCGCCGCACCGGCGCGCGGCATGATCCAGTTCTTCCACGTCACCCGAAAGTTCTCGCACGGGGCGCCGGCGCTCGACGATGTCAGCGTGCACATCGAGAAAGGGGAGTTCGTCTTCCTGACCGGCCCCAGCGGCGCCGGCAAGACGACGTTCCTGAAGATGATCTTCCGCGAAGACGTCCCGACCTCGGGGCAGGTCGTCGTCAACAACGAGGACGTCGCCACCATGCCGGCGCGGCGCATCCCGCACCTGCGCCGCCAGGTGGGCGTCGTGTTCCAGGACTTCAAGCTGCTGCCGCGCAAGACCGTTTTCGAGAACGTCGCCTTCGCGACCCAGGTGATCGGCCTGCCGCGGAAGGAACAGCGCAGCCGCACCTACCATGTGCTCGAGATGCTGGGACTGAACCACCGGCTGCACAATTATCCCGAGCAGGTGTCCGGCGGAGAGCAGCAGCGCATGGCCATCGCCCGCGCCCTGGTGAACAAACCCCTCATCCTGCTGGCCGACGAGCCGACCGGCAACCTCGACCCCGACCTGGCGAAGGAGATCATGGGCCTGTTCAAGGACATCAACTCGCACGGCACCACCGTCATCGTCGCGACGCATGATCGCGACATGATCCGCCGCATGGGCCGGCGCCTGGTCGCGCTCGATCACGGGCGCCTGGTCGCGGCGGCCGTGGCGTGATGCGTCTCCGCCCGGGAGCCGCGCGCCGCAACGGATCGGGGCGACGCCGCCCGGGAGCCGCCTGAGCGATGGCACGCCCGCTGCTCGCGATCCGCCATTCCATCCGGGAAGCATCGGAGGGTCTGTGGCGCAACCCGGCCCTCAGCCTCCTTTCCGCCGCCTCGATCGGCATCTCGCTCTATGTGCTCGGGCTCTTCCTGCTCCTGGCGTTCAACCTGAACCGCTTCGTCGAGGCCCTCGGCCGCGAGACCCAGGTGCAGGTGTACCTGCTCGAAAAGGCCACCCGGGACAATCTCAGCGACCTGCGCGCCGAGTTCGCGACCGACCCGGCCATCGCCGCCGTGGGCTTCGTGTCGAAGGAAGCCGCCCGCCAGAGGTTCCAGCGCGATTTCCCGTCGCTGGGCGACCTGCCGGAGCGCGTCGGGTCGAACCCGTTTCCGGCCTCCTTCGAGCTGGAGATCAGGGACGCCTACCGCGACCCCGCCTCGCTGGACCGCATCGCCAAATCGTACGAGAAGGCCCCCGGGGTCGAAGAGGTGCGCTACGACCGCGGCTGGACCGAGCGTCTGGTCGGCATCGTCGCGCTGGTCCAGAGGGGAGGGTACGGCATCGGCATCCTGCTGGCGCTTGCCGCGCTGGTCACCGTCGGCGCCGTGGTCCAGCTGACCGTCCTGGCGCGCCGCGAGGAGATCGAGATCATGAAGCTCGTCGGGGCCACCGCCGCGTTCATCCGCGGTCCGTTCCTGCTCGCCGCCGCCGTGCAGGGACTCGTCGGAGGGGGGATTGCCGTGGCCGGTCTCCTCGCGACGCACCGCCTCGTCGAGCGGTCGGAGGTCTTCCGCACGAACCCGTTCATGTCCCTCGTGGCCGGCCGGTTCCTGCCGGCCGAGGCGGCGACCGCGCTGGCCGCCGGCGGCGCCGTGCTCGGGGTCCTGGCTGCCATCCTGTCGCTCCGCCGCGCGGGGACTTTTTGAGAAACGTGCGGAGGCGACGTCAGCCCGAACCAGCCGACGATACGAACATGCAGGCCGACCGGGCTGGCGCCCCGGATACCACGGATTCCCCTTCAAGAAGGAGACGCTGATGCCCTCATCCAGCAACCTGCCCCATCCCCAACCCCCCGGAGCGGACACCGGCGCGACAGGCTCAGGGCGGATGGCCCCTCTTGCAGCCCTGGCGATCGTCTTGACGGTCGTCGCCGTGGCGGTCCTGGCGCAGCCTTCCACGGCTTCCGCGGGAGAAGGGGAGGCGACGAAGAAACTGGTGCTGCAGAACGACCGGATCCGCGCGGAGTCGAACTACTACCCGGCCGGGGCCGCCGTCGCCGAGCACGAGCACACCTCGCCACGGGCAGTCGTGGTCGTCGAAGGGGGGACGATCGAAATCCGTGACGCGAACGGAAAAGTGTCCACCCTGTCGCTGAGAAACGGCGACGTCGTCTGGCGGCCGCCCGAGAAACACTCCATCGTGAACATCGGATCGACCCCCGTGCGCCTCGTCGAGGTCGACATCCTGGACTGCCCCAAGCGCTGAGCCGGGAGGAACGGGGGCACGGCGGCCGGGCCGGGGACAGGCGGGCTCCGGGGGACGGCGGATCGGCACTCTGCGACGGGCGCCCCCGGGAACAATCGATTGTCAAAGACCCCGTGGCTCTCGAGGCGGCATCGTTGTCCGGAAGGCCGCGCGGAGCCGACGGCTTCCAGAGCCACACGACAGCTTCATGGTTCAGGACGTTCAGAGGTCGGCCGGCGCCCCGCTCTGCCCTGCAGGCCGCGCTCCGGCGCCGGCGATCCGGTCTCCGAAATAGCGCGCCAGCGGCGGGGCACCCTGCCGCCGGCCCAGCTCCCACCACAGGGCGTCCGGCGCGCGACCCGAGCAGCTGATTCGCCTCTGGTGCAATCCCGCCTGGTGGTGCCCGACGCACAGCGTCACCAGGTTCCCCTCGTCGTTGTCCCCTTGGTGGGAGCGGAAGATGATGTGGTGGGCATTCAGGTGGCCGCGGGACGTGCAGCCCGGCACCTTGCAGCGCCAGCCGTCGCGTTCGAGGATGCGATACCGTCGCCGCCACTCGGGATCGCCGGGGTCTTCCCAGGTTTCCCGCATCGCGTCGACGAAGACAAGCAGGCACTCCCACTCGCGCAGATGTGTGCCGGCGGACGCGCGGCAGGCGGCGATCGCCGACTGCCACAGTCGGGCGACATCGGCCGGAGCGTAGAAGGTGATGCGGTGCCGTGCGCGGCCAGGATCCGGGGGGAGGTCCGGCCGTCGAAGGGGCTGGGAGCCGGTGCCGAACGTGAGAGGAAGGGGCGGATCGACCGATCGGGGCGCCGACGTGTGCCACACCGGGCCCCCGGGCTCCGGCTCGACGGGAGGGAGGGGTCCGAATCCCGTACGGTCCCGGCGATCGGAATCGTTTCCGCCCCCGCTGCCTTCCGCCGTCGGGTTCGCAAGCGCCGTCTGGATTTCGCACGACGTGACGACTTCTTCCAGGCGGCGCACCGTCACCTTGCGAGCATAGCGAATCCAACGGCTCTCGGTGCCTGGGCGAACGACGCGAATCAGCAATCGCGCCTGGCACCAGGTGACGAGCCCGCGCCGGTAGGCATCGCGCACTTGCGGTAGCGTATCGAGGCGCCGGTCGAGCGAGACCAGGTACCGGGTTCGCCGCGGCGATGCGCCGAGCACCTCGGTCGAAAATTCCCCCAGCGATCTGAACCCCAGTTCCCTGTGGAGAGCGAAGGCCGCGAGTGTCCGCAGCAGCCGCCCCTGGCGCCAGACAAGCGATTGCCGCAGCCGGACGAGGACGCGCAGGTACGTGTCCATCTCCCACGGATCGACCCGCTCGGCGGGAGGTCCGGGGGACCCCTCGCTGGGGAAGCCACTCCCGGACCTGTCGGCGAGCTCCGGCAAGCGCCCCGAGAGGATGACGTCGGGGTCCGCGGCGGTGCCGAGAGGGCAGAGGGCTTCACGGACGGCCTGGGTCGCAGCGGTCCAGGCCTCCATGCCGGAGAGGTTGACGGCTCCCCGCCGGGCATCGGAATCCGGAGGGCCATCGGCATGACGGCTCACGACTCCTTCTGAGTTCCCGGACGGTCGGTCGCTCGCAGCCACGGACGCGCCGCCGGCCGGCTCCGAAGTGGACTCCGAACGCGACGGCGGCGAGGGGACGCTGGGGACGCCGGAAAGATACTCGGCCGCGAGAAACTCCGCGCACCGCCAGGCCGGCTCCTGGAGGCCCGCGACGCGCCTGACCAGGTCGAGGACCCAGTGCCACTTGGCGACCGCCTGGCCGGGCGCGGCGAACGAAACCGGGACGAACGCCTCATCGAGCGATTCCACCGCGCTCGCCGGCCCCTGCGCGGCGGCCGTGGCGGCACGGTCGGCGCGGGCTTGCTCTTCAAGCTGGCGCACGGTCAGCTTCCCGGCACGCGCCAGCCAGAGCTCCTGCGTATCGGGTGTCGCGACGTCGGCGATGACCCTCGCCCTGGAGACGCCGAGCGAGCCCGAGTCGAACGCGGCTGCGACCGACGGCAGATCGCGAAGCGCCCGCTCCATCCTGAGGAGAGACTGACAGCGCCTGAGGCTCATCCCGAGCCGCTCGGTCACGTAGTCCGCCGCCCGGACGTAGCCGAGCTGCCGGTAGAGCTGACCGGTGTGCAGGAGGTCCAGCCCCCGCCCCAGCCGGCGATCGATAGCCGCCGTGGCCTTGACGAGCCGGACCAGCTGCCGTACCAACAGTCGAGCGGCGAGCGGACGCAGTCGTGCCGGCGACTCGAGACTCGGAAGAGGGGCGCCCCCCGGGGAGGAGCTCCGCGACGTTGCGCCGCCAGGCTCGAACGGATGGCGATTCGTGGATGCATCGATACTCGGCCTGGGAAGCATGGGCCTCCTTTCCAGTGGCCAGAGGTCATCGACGCGGGCAGAATGAGTATGGTGTAAGATTCATGAATTGTCAAGACATTTTCCGCAACTTGTTTGGTGACTTTCACCTTGGGCCGGACGCGCTGGGAGGCGAAGACCGCACGGCAGGTGCACCGCGCAGCCGGCCGTCAGAAACCGCCGGGGATCAGAACTCTCTGGCGATGTAGAACTGCGTGACCGTGCCGCCCTCGTGAAACGGATCGTCGATGCGGGTGATGGTACATGGACTGGGAGGTGGTAGCGCGGAGTCGCAGACCTCGATGGTGTTCGGGAGCTGCTTGGCGAAGGACCAGGTGAGCTGGAACGGGCCGAGGTAGAAGCCCCAGCCGAAGCCGTAGGACGCCCGGCCGTCACCCAGCTTGCTGTTCTCGGAGTCCCAGAATCGGAAGCGCCGGCGCACCGGGTTCCCGGACCCGTCCACGGCGATGAAGTCGGGGTTGAGTTTCCCCTGCACGGCGCTCGTCGTCTCGAACCCGAGGCGCGGGTGGAAGAACTCGCCGCCGCCGAACCAGGCGGAGCCCACGTCGAGGAACAGGAAGCCGCGAATGTCCCGAATGATGCCGAACGGAAAGGCGAGCGCGTCCACGAGCGGGAACCGGAACTCGAGATTCATGAAGGACGTGCGGCTGCCGAAGAATTCGCGGTAGTCGTAGCCACGCAGCTGGTTCAACCCGCCGATCGATCGAATGTTGAAGCCGTTTCCGTTGCTGACCAGGCCGACCAGGCGAAGAGCGAGCAGCGAGCGGGAGGTGGCGCGCCGGTACAGGCGGTAGTCCAGGATGCTGTCGACGAACGGGCCGCTGCGGAAAAGGTCCGTGTCGCCGGAGGCGCTGACGGTCGGGGCCCACTCCTGGGTCAGCTCGAAGCGCTGGCCGTGATACGGGCCGAACTCCTTGAAGCGCGTCGTGTCGCCGCTGAGGCTCCAGGTGAACAGCGGGAAGCCCTCTTTCAGCTCGGCAAACACAGGCAGGAGGGTCGAGGCGTCGAGCCCCAGCGGCCGGTTGATGTCGCGCTGAAAGTAGCCCGCCGAGGCGCCGACCCGGTAGAACTTGTTGAACGGGTAGCTGATCTGCGCGCCGGCCCCGGTGAAGCGGCTGAACTGGCGCGTCCTCAGGGTCGCGTTGCTGAAGGCCGAGCGGACCACGTAGAAATCGCGGAAATCGGTGGCGAACACGCCCCAGTTCCAGCGGTTCTTGAGATTCAGGTAGGCGTAGTTGAAGTTGGAGAACGTGGAGACCGACTGGAAGTCGAAGAACATGCGGTGGTCGCCCAGGAGGTCGGACAGGATGATCTGCGCGTTGCTCAGGACCGTGCCGTCGTCCGCGACGCCGACCAGGACCGACGGCGCGCTCTCGACGTGGAAGCGCAGCTTGTCGTAGGGCTTCTTCTTGTCCGCGTCGAGCGTCAGCTGCAGGGGGGCCTGGAACGGCTGGAGCTCGGCCGGCTCGCGCGCCTGATCGGCGGGGTGCTGGATCGCCTCCGGCTCCCCGGGGGAGGTGCGGAACAGGCGGAAGCGCCCGCCGCCGAAGTAGGTGTACGCCAGGGACGGCTTGCCGTTCTCGTCGGGCAGCTCGAGCGGCGTGAAGACGCCGCCCAGGATGTCGGTCTGCCGCCTGATCTCGCCGGTGTCCAGGGCGAGCACGTGCAGGTTGAAGATGCCGCCGTAGGCGTCCGAAGAGTACCAGACCCGCTTGCCGTCCTTCGAGAACGACGGCTGGATGTCGCTGCTGTCGCCGAAGGTCAGCTGGACCTTGCGGGAGGGATCGGCGACGTCCACGAGGAAGATCTTCTCCGAGGCGTTGATGCGCCGGTTGTACAGGATCTGGGTGCCATCCGGGCTCCAGGCCGGGTTCCCGTCGTAGAACTCGTCCTGGGTCAGGTTGCGGGTCTCGCCGGAGTCCAGGTCGAGGGTGAAGAGGTCGACCTGCCCCCCCTGGTTCCCCTCGAAGGCGATCTTCTTGCCGTCGGGGCTCCAGGCGGGCGACAGCTCGTCGTCCACGCCCGGAATGCTGACCATCCGCTCGAGGTCGCCGCGCACCGCGTCGTAGATCATCAGCGCCCGCTCGTTCTCGCGCCGGGCGAAAAAGGCCAGGCGGTCGCCTTCCGGCGACCAGGTGAGGTCTTTCTTGAGCTGGAAGCCGCCGAGCACCGGGTACTCGAATTTGTTGGTGAACCCCTTCGTCAGGTTGCGGAAGATCTTGCCGTCCTTGGCCGAGATCACCACGACGTCCCAGTCCTCGTAGCGGGTCGTCAGGGCCGCGATCAGCTCCCCCGACGGGGAGAGGGCCGGCGACAGGGTGAGATGCCCCTCTTCATAGGAGGGCCGCTTTTCCGGCGGCGCGATCTCCTTGCCGTAGTCCTCCGCCTCCTTCTTGTCCAGAAGCGCCGGAAGATAGCGCTTTTGAAGGAATTTCTTGAATTGCCTGTCGAACTCGTCGGCCTCCACGCCGAAGGCGTCCTTGATCGGCTTGGCGACGTTGTTGGCGAGCAGGCTCTTGCGGAATTCCCACAGGAAGTTGCGGATCCCTTCCGAGCCGTAGTTCTCCTCGATGAAGTCGAAGGCCGCCTGGCCGTAGCGGTAGGTCATGAAGTTGAGCACCTGCACGCGGTGGATCGGCGGGATGAGGCCGTTGACCACGGCGTCCCGGATGATCGTCTTGTCGAAGTTGTCCTCGTCCTGCCCCAGATGGCTCGCCAGCCCCTCCATGATCCAGCCGGGCACGTTGGAGCGGAAGGCCCGCGACAGCGACTCCTGGTACAGGATGCTGTACTCGAAGATGTGCGTCAGCTCGTGGCCGATGAGCGAGTATTTCTTGTCGGGCGGCATGTCCATCGGCAGGACCATGCGGTGCTCGATCGGGTGGGCGAAGGCGCCGACGGCCTCGGGGATGAATTCCAGAATGATGTTGGTCTGCTCGAACTCGACGTGCGTCTTGTAGTAGATGAGCGGGATGCGGAACTTGATCTCGTGGTCGAGGATCTGCGACAGCCGCATGTACTGGCTCTCGGCGTCGCTGACCACCTGCTGCAGGAGGGGCTCCTCCTCCGGGTAGTAGTAGACGTCGAAATGCGGCGACCGGTAGACGTGCCAGTCGAACCGCTCATAGGCGATCTTGTTCTTGCCGAAGGCGAACGCGCCCGCGGGGAACGCGGCGGCGAGCAGCAGGAGCGCGGCGAGGGCGAACGGAATTCTGCGTCTCACGCGAGGCCTCCGAGGTCCAGGAGCCCGGCCGTCGGCCCGGGCGGTCTTCTAGTCCGTGAAGATGAAGCGCTGCGCCGACTTCGCCCGGGGGACGACGATCCCGAGGATGTCGTCCTCGAACTGCTCGAACAGCGTGTACAGAACGGTCAGCCGGTCCGTGCCATGCCCGGTCAGGGTGTTCTCGCCCGTGAAATGGTCCTCGTACAGCAGCCGCCCCGTCACCCCGTCCATGAAGAAGAGGTTCAGCCCCAGGGAAAATCCTTCGCGGTCGACGAAACGGGAGCGGCGCACCCGCTGCCCGGTGACCGGCGAGATCTCGTCCTGGGTCACGAAGCCGGACCGGTCCTGCGACTCGAACGACACCTTCCCCGCGATCAGCATGTCCGCCCCGTGGGTCTCCGCCAGCCGCCTCCAGAACCCGCTGTTCGCCAGGAGATCCTTGAGCGGCTGCTCCGGCAGCGGCGGCGGCTCGGCGTCCAGGACCTCGAGGCGGGTCTTCTTGCGCATCGCGCGCCGGACCAGCGAGACCGTCTCCTTGTTGAGGTCGACCCCCGAAAGCTCCTGGTCCACGATGAAGCGCGTCACCAGTATCTTACGAATCCGGCCCATGTCGATGCGGGCCGGCATCGGGGCGCTGATGGTAACCCGCACCACTCCGGCCGAGGCCGGGCCCGGCCAGGAGCCAGCGGCGGAGACCAGGGTCGCGCCGAGCATCAGGCGGCCGGCAAGACGCATCGGCGCGCGCCTAGACGCCGCCGGGCGTCAGGCCGCCCGGACCGCCGCCAGCGGGTGAATCGGGTCCAGGAGCCGGTTCGGGACTCGGGGACTCGGAAGGCTCGGCCCCGGCGGGCGTGGGGGACGCCGAGGGCCCCGAGTCTTCGCCCGGGCAGTTCTTGATCGCCTTGCAGAGAGCCCGGAACGCCTCGAAGTTGATGCGGATCTCCTTGCGTTCCGGATCGAGACGGCGGGCCTCCTCGTACTCCTTGCGGGCGAGCTCGAACTGCCCGAGGCTCTCGTAGGCCACCGCCAGGTTGTTGCGCAGGCGCGCGTTGCCTGGATCGTTCTTGAGGACCCGCTCCCAGCGGAAGGCCGCCTCCCGCCACAGACCCCGTTCCGCGGCCTCGGCGCCGAAGCGCATCTCGTCCCTGGGAGCATCACGCCGGCCGGCTCCCGACAACAATAACGTGAGCGTGATCAGGCAGGCAATCTTCAGGAGTGTCGATCCCATGGTCGAGCACCGGGCCTTCCATCCGGCTGCCGGCCCGGGTTGGACCGAGCGATCGGGACATGGCAGGGCTGACGAGTATAGAACACAGATCGGGGCATTTTCAACGCGCATCAGGGTTGACAACCCACAGGCCGTCAATAGATTATCCATCGATGACCCGGATCAGCAAAGATTGCTTCGGCACCGTGATTGCCAGCCTCAAGAAGATGAAGGAGTGCGTCCGCTGCGAGCTCCTGTCGGAGTGCCGGGCGATCAACTGGCAGGCGCAGGCGGAAGCGGACAACACCCCCGTCGTCGTCCACCGCTCCCCCAAAAGCGGCGACAGCTCGAATACCACCCCGGCCTGAGACCGCCCGCCCAGGGACGGTCCCTAATTCTCGGACGGCTCGATCAGGAACAGAAGCGCGGGGGCATGCCGGGAGAGGGCCTCGCGCAGCCCGTCCCTGGGGCGGTCCGGGAGCGCGAAGCAGGCGATCCAGGCCAGCCCCATCAGCATGACGACGACACCGAGATGATGCGTGAGATCGGCGACCGTGCGGACGCTGTCCTCCCCGAGTAGGCCGAAGCGGTAGAACAGCTCGTTCCAGTCGTGATCGCCGCCGCCGACGAGCGGGAGCGCCAGGTCGCGCGCGTCGCGCATGTAGACGGAGATGTTGATGCAGTTTTCCCCGATCCACCAGGTGCAGAAGGCCGCGCCGAGGGGGCGCGTCGGCGGCCGCAGGAGAAAGCATCCGGCGAGCAGGGCGGGGACGGCGAGCTGGCCGAGAGTGCCGCCGAGGTAGTGCAGGGTGGAGCCGAACGGAATCAGGACGAGATGCCCGGCCTCGTGGAACGCCAGATTGACGAGGTCGAGAAAGCAGCTGGTCTGGGCGCCGCTCGCGAGCCTTGCGGTCCAGAAGCCGAGGACGGGCAGCAGGAGAAGGGCCGTCCAGGAGGCGCCGCTGCGCGCCGCAGGGGCGGCGGCCGCCGCGCCGCCGTTCACGGCTGCTTCACGAGCTGGGTGGCGAAGCAGGTCCGGCGCGCCTGGACGACGTGCCCGGGAACGCGGGAGCGCAGCTCGATAGTGCGCCAGCCTTCGCGATCCGGGTTGGCCGGCGCATAGCTGATCAGATACTGGTGCTGCAGCGACTCGGACATCCGCCGGCAGGCCGCTTCTATATCGGCGCCCGATTCGACGACCACGAACTCCCCGCCGCTCTCCTCGGCCACCTTCTGGAGCGACGTGAAGGCGACACCCTCCGCCCGCCCCACGACGACGACGTACAGGGTCGCGCCCGTCTTCTTGAACGAGTCGAGCGCCTCGGCGAGCGTCGCGGCAGGGGCCGCCTGGGCCGGGACGGTCGGTTTCGCCCCCGCAGGCGCGCCCGGCGCCACGTCGGCGGGCGCGGGCGGCCCGATGGGAGGCGTGTCGCCTGCCAGAAGCAGGAACAGGATGCGGCCGCGCGGCCGCGTCAAAAGGCCCCGCGTGGCGGAGGCCAGCACCGAGGGAAGGGCCGGGCCGCGCCGATCCGATGACGTGCCCAGGCCGGCGAGCCAGGACTCCAGCCGGGCCCGGTTGTATGAGAACTCGATGGACGCCTCGGCGTGGCCTGGCAGGCCTCCCGGGCGGGTCACGACACCGGCCGGGCGCCCGATTCCGGCGATCTGGAGCGACTCCTGCGCCCGGGGCCGTGCCTCCGGGGCCGCGGCGGTCAGATCCCCGACTTCGAGGAGAGCGAGCGAGTCGAACGACAGCAGGGAGTCCGCCAGTCCGAGAGCGCCTCGCCCCAGTGCCGTGCGCGCCGAGTCGGTGGCATCCGCCTGGACCCCCAGGGCGATCGACTGCGGGATCGGTTCGTTGTCGAAGTGCAGGATCGGCGTCGGTTCGCCATTCTCCAGAAGGACGAAATCGCCCACCGACAGGCCGTCGACGAAGCGCCCCGAGGCGTCCCGGATGATCGCCGGGACCAGGGCGATCGGCACCGCCGGATCCCCCGAGAGGTCGGCGGCCCTGGAGATCAACGACACCTTGGCGTGCCGCCCTCCCGCGGTCTGGGCGGTCACGATGATGGTATGCCGAGTGATGTCGGAGCCGAAGTCGATCTCGGTGGCGTAGGGAGCGCGGCGGTCGGTCGCGACCAGCCGGCCGTCCACGAAGAAGTCCACTCCGGAGACGCTGTCTCCCGGCGGGAGCGTCGGCTCGATGACGATTTTCCGGATGCCGACCAGGTAATGCTCGCGCGGCTCCGCCAGGATCATCGAGAACCCGTCGTCATCGCCGCTCTTCTGGGCCGCGGAGGCGCGCTCGGGCTGCCGCGGCCGCGACGCGGGCTGCGCCCCGGTCAGGAGCGTTCCCAGGCCGAGGAAGAAGGCCGCGAGGACGACAAAGGCGGCGACGGCGACCAATCGGCCCTGGCGGAGGATCACGCGGCGGCTCCCGGCGAACGGCGTGGCTATGGGAAGCCAAAGATAGAGACCGGACGCGGCGCCGTCAAGTGCCCGAATTCTCGTGTACGATCCGCTGCGTGGATCCCGATCGAGCGATACCGATCGTCGCGGAGGTGCAGGGAAGTGTCGAGGCCCCCGCCTCGAAGAGCGCGACGCAGCGCGCCCTGATCGCCGCCGCACTGGCCTCCGGTCGATCGCAACTTCGTCATCCCCTCGTGGCGGACGACTCGCGCCACCTGATCGCGGCCCTGAATGCCGCCGGGATCCCGGCGCGCATCGACGCGGCCGGCCCGGTGCCGGTTTTCGAGATCGAAGGCCGGGGCGGCGCCATCCCGGCGAGCCGTGTCGCGGTCGTGGTCGGCAACGCCGGCACCGCGATGCGCTTCCTGACCGCCCTGCTGGCCCTGGGCAGGGGGGAGTACGTCATCGACGGCGACCCCCGCATGCGGCAGCGCCCGATCGAAGACCTGCTCGCGGCCCTTCGAGCCCTCGGAGCGGAGGCGGTCTCGCTGCGCGGCGACGGCTGCCCGCCGGTCCGGGTCGGCGGCCCCGGCCTGCGCGGCGGCCAGGCCAGGCTCAAGGGGGGGACCAGCAGCCAGTACCTGTCGGCCATCCTCCTGGCGGCCCCGGCGATGCCCGAGGGAGTGCGCCTCGAGATCGAAGGCCCCCTCGTGTCCCGCCCGTATGTCGACCTGACCCTGGGCCTCATGCGGCGCTTCGGGGCTGAAGTCGATACGCTCCCCGCCGGCCCCGAGCCCATGGAATTCGTCGTCCGGCCGGGCCGCCCGTACCGCTCGTGCGACCTGGAGATCGAAGGGGACCACTCCTCGGCGTCCTACTTCTTCGCCGCGGCGGCGGTGACCGGCGGGCGGGTCCGCGTCAACCGCCTCGACCCCGCATCGTCCCAGGGGGACGCGCGGTTCGTCGCTCTCCTCGAAGAGATGGGCTGTCGGGTGGAGCGGGGGAATTCCTGGGTCGCCGTCGAAGGGACACCGGACCTGCGGGGCCTCGACGCCGATTGCCGCGCCATGCCCGACATCGTGCCGACGCTGGCGGTCGTCTCCCTGTTCGCCCGCGGCCCGACCCGCATCACCGGGGTCCCTCACTTGAAGGTGAAGGAAAGCGATCGGATTGCCGCCGTCGCCTCCGAGATCAACCGGATGGGGGGGGGCGCCACGCCTCTCCCCGACGGGCTGGCGATCGCACCCCGCCCGCTTCATGCCGCGCGCATCGAGACCCATGCCGACCATCGCATCGCGATGGCGTTCGCCGTGGCCGGCCTCAGGGTGCCCGGAGTGACCATCGCCGATCCCGGCTGCGTGTCGAAGTCGTTCCCCGACTTCTGGACACGATTCGACCAGTTGACCCGCCGAAGCGACTGATCGATCCCAATCGTCCGGGCAAAAAAAACCCCCGCGGGCGGACCCGCGGGGGCGTGAAGCGTAACGACCCGAATCCGAGCTAGAACCGGAAGCGGGCGTTCCCGTACAGCCGCGTGACCGTGTCGTCCACGCCTCCCCCGGTCAGCAGGTCGTCCGGGGTGAACTGCGACAGCGAGGCCGAGAAGGTCATGTTCTTGCTGTAGTTGTAGTTGTAGAAGACGTCGATCTCGGAGCCGATAGCGTCTTCGTCCGTGGCCGGATCGCTTTCGGACGACGAGAAGCTCCAGAACTCGGCGCCCAGCTCCGACCGATCGCCGAACTGGCCGGTCCAGCCGAGAGCGAAGGCGTTGACGCCGAGATCGTCCGCGGCGCCGCCCCCCAACTGCGTGGGGGAGCCGGAAACCTGAAGGAAGTCCCCGTGACCGAGGCGGTTGTGGAAGTCGCCGAAGAGCGGCACGAAGGCGTCGAACGAGTCGTCGGTCGGGTCGTCGTCGCCGCTTGCCGAAGTGTAGCGGGCGTAGATGCGGTGATTGTTCTTCCCGGTCTTGAAGTTCCAGCCGATCCAGCCCTCGAGCACGCTGCCGCCCGCATCGATATCGGCGGTGCCGCCGATCAGTTCGCTCTCGACCTGGCCGGTCTGGACCGCCAGCTCGACGTTCCAGAAGAGGCCGTTCTTGCCCGACACGTCATGAGAGTAGCGGCCGCCCAGCGTCTGGAAGTTGGCGCCGTCGGAGCGATCGGCGATGCTCATCAGGTAGACGTCGATCCCCTGGTTCTTCGCGACCGTCCAGTTGGCGTATCCGCCGAGGAAATGCACCGTGGAACAATTCGGGCAGTTGTTGACGAATACCTGATCGGGCGGGAAGATGCCGAAGTCACCGTTGAATCCGCTGCCTTCGGACGGCCTCGTGTACCAGACCATCAGGTTCCACTTGTCGAATTTCCAGTTGCCAACGCCCCCGTCGTGCGAGATGCCGGCATAGAAGTCGAGGTCGCCGAGGAGCAGCTCGGTGCCGGCCACGATCTCCTGGCGGCCGATCCGGAGGCTGAATTTCTTGCTCCAGAGCTCGTTCAGGGTGATGTTCCCCTGATAGAGCTGGGCCTGGTTGCCGAAATCGACCTCGCCCGATCCGTTCTTGAACGGCCCCTCGTCGCCACCGAACACGCCGGAGTTCTGGAATTCGATCCAGGCGGTGATGTTCTTGGCGAAGTGCCCCTCGGCCGCGATGCGCACGCGATACGGCCACGCAAGACCTTCGTCGCTGGTGTCGTCGTCATCGAAATCCTGCGTGTTGTCCAGGTACTCGCCACGCGTCCTGACTTCGCCGTGCAGCGTGAACGGCTTCTCGTCCTGCGCCATCGCCGGGGGAGCCATGAGGGCCACCGCGCCGAGGGCGAGGACCATGACAAACAGCAACTTCTTCATTCGGAAACCTCCTCGAGAAAGGTTGAGAAAGCTGAAACGGGCCTCTTAGGAACTCTTTGCTTGATCGGTCGTGTCTGCCTCGGTCGGCCGTCGGCGATTTTCAGGATGTCTGGGGACGGGTACCCCCTGTTCGCCGCGGCGTTTCGGTGCGATCCCCCTTCGTCACCTCCTTCGCGGATGTCTTCGATCGGTCAGCGCGTGGCAAGGCAGAGAGCCACGCTGGGTCGATGTACTGCAAGGCGACTGCCAGATGTGTAACTGGACGGATTTCCACAAGATAAGTGCTGAAACCAGTGTTGTTATAGAAAAAAATCGCTTCAGAAGAAGGACGGATTGGGGGCGATTTTTGGTCCGGCTTATCCAATTCGTTGGACGATTCGGTTCAAATGGATGGATGCAAATCGATCGGCCCATGCGGACCAGGCGGGAGCGCGGAAGGGCTCGAATGGGGCTAGAATGATGCGACGTCCATGAAGGAACTCTCGAGGTCGGGGCTCTTCGCGGCGCTCGCCATGGTCCTGCTGGGTGCGGGGGGGTGTTCCTCGTCCGAGCAGACCGCGTCGGTGCCGCCTCCCGCCGCAAACCCCGGGGGTCTCGTCCCCGACACCAAGCCGGTGCCGGAGGTGCGCTGGATCGAAGCGACGGTCCCGCAGGGGACGACGATCAGGCTCAGCATGATCGACACGCTCAGACCCGAGACCAGCAAGCAGGGGGACGTCTTCCGGACCCTGGTGACCGAGGCGGTGATGGTCGGCGGTATCGTCGTCGTGCCTTCCGGGTCAAACATCCTGGGACGGGTCACCGAGGTGACGCCGACGTCCCTCCACCTGCGATTCGAGCGGATCGACACACCGACCGGGGCGAGCGCATCGCTGAAGGCCAGGCTGGCGGACGCGAAACAGGGCGGCGACGGGAGGGGGATGATCTCGACGGCCCCCCTCGCCGTCGTCCTCGAGGAACCCCTCCACATCCGGGTGAAGCAGTAGCCTTCCGCTCCTCGGGGCACTATGATGAACACGGTCGCGAAATCGATGCAGACAGGGCGCGGGTGCGCCCCATTCACAGTGAGGAGGCCTATGAATCGAAGACACGGGACCTGGCTGGCTCTTTCGGCTGTTCCGATGCTGTTGCTCTACACCGCCGGCTGTTCGGGGCAGAAGACCGACAACGCGGAGATGATGGACGAGGCCCCGCCTCCGGCGACCGACACCAGCGTGGCCGGGACGACGGCGCCCGAGCCGCCGCCGCAGGCGCAGGCCGAGCCCGCCCATCCACAGAGAACGCGCAGCACCGGGACGATCCCGGAGGAGCGTCCCCGGCAGAGCGCGCCCCCGAAGCCGCAGGCGCCCCCGGCCGTCACGGTGGTCATCCCGTCCGGCACGACGCTGGCGGTGACCTTCGGGGAGATGATCACCTCCGAGACGGCGCAGGTGGGTGACAACGTGAGCGCGACGCTCAAGAGCCCGCTGATCGCGGGGGACCGCGTCGCGTTCCCGGCCGGCAGCCGCGTCCAGGGTCAGGTGAGCGACGTGAAGCCGGCGAAGAAGGGCTTCAAGGACACCGGCGGCGCGCTGTCGATCTCGTTCAACCGGATCGTCGCGCCGGACGGGCATTCCGCCACCATTGCGGCGGGGTTCACCAAGCTGGCCGAAGGCAGCGCCGGCAAGAAGGCCGCGATCATCGGCGGCAGCGCCGCCGGCGGGGCGCTCCTCGGGAAGGTCCTGGGGAAGGACTCGAAGGGGGCCGCGCTGATCGGCGGCGCGATCGGCACCGCGGTCGCCGGCGGGACCAAGGGGAAGGAGTCGATCATCAACGCGGACGAGGAAGTGTCCGTGAACCTGGAGCGCTCCGCCCAGACCACCCTGCACCCCTGAGAAAAGCGCCCGGCGCACGGGCCCGATTCGTCATCGGACTTCCGTGCGCCGGGCTTTTCTTTGCCGCCGCGCGGGCGGCTCGGGGGCGATGGCCCCTACGCCGGCTCTCGTCCGGCGTCAGGCTCTCCTAGTCCATCAGGTGGGCCTTCACCTGGCACGGATGGGCGGCCCAGTTGCCCGCGCCGTCGTCCATGTTCAGGTTCAGGTTGAAGAAGGCGTTCCCCACGTGGTCATTCTTCAGCGAGTCGAAGACGAACGTCAGCTCGACGCCGTTCGGGATGCGCTTGCCGCTGACCATGTGACCCGTGGTGCCCGGCGGGGCGAACCCGGGTCCGCGCAGGCCGAAGCTCACGACCGGCCCGCAGCCGCCGGTGCAGCTGTAGTTGATGGTGAGGGTCACCGGCGTTCCCACCGTGTAGTCCTTCACGTTGAAACTGCAGTCGTAGGTCATCGAGTTCGAGCCCACGACTTCGGTGCAGGTCTGCTCCCGCACCACGGCCTGGGCCGAGGCGGGACTGACAGCGGCAAGGGTTACCAGGATGGCCGCCACAGCAAATAGAGCGCGCTTCATGCTCGTGTCCTCCTGAGACGCGCCCATGCATCACGGGGTCACGTCGCACCCCGGTATAGAGCAATCCCGATACCATGTCGCGTTCCTGGACGGTGGGTCCCCCTGCAGCCGCTAATGGTCTGAGGACGGGGTGGTTCCGGGCGTCCGAAAAAGCCCCGGTTGCCGCGGTTTTGGACAGATTACAGTCGGGTCAGACAAAAGATGTCGTCGGATCGTCTCCGATTGTCAAAGTGACCCGCTGCGGCAGGAGGAATCAGGGCCTCGGGCCGAGAAAGGCCTGAAATGCCGCACTCTGGCGAATCCGGGCGAAATCGGGCTCTCCGGCCATCTGGTCGGCGGGGAGGTACCCGGCCCCCCGGGCCCGCTCCAGGCACCGGAGGGATTCCTCCTCCCGCCCTGCCAGGGCCAGCGCGCGGGCCAGGCGATAGTGGGCGGCCCCCGGATCGGTCGCCCGCAGCCGGGCCTGGACGGAATCCAGGGCGCGGGCGGCGGCGGAATCCTCCGGCAGGCGGTGGGAGCCGGAGTCCGTGCGCAGGCGCACGAGCCTCAGGACCGACTCGGCCACCTCGAGCACATCCTCGAGGGGATCGCTCCCGAGAATGGACTTCTCGAGCAGCGAGGCGGCCTTCCCGCCATCCTTCCCCGCCTCCATCTGGTCCACCAGGGCCCGGGCCAGTCGGGTCGGGACGAGCGGCCGTTCGCAGGCCGATTGCAGGAGGGAGATCACCTTGCGATCGCGGCCGCGCGTCTTGAAATAGGCGATCAGATCGTCGTAGGCGCTGAACAGGACCTCCCGGCCCCGGGCCGGCCCGTCGTAATCGGTCGGGACCCGCTCGATCAGCGAGCTCCAGAAGTACTCCGCCTCCGCCTCGCGGCCCAGGCGGCCGAGGGCGTACCCCTTTCCATAGAGCGCCAGGAGGGCCGGGAGCGACGTGCCGTCGGGGACGGTGACGCGGTCGTACATCTGGACGGCGGCTTCGTAATTCTGCATGAAGACCAGCAGGGCCGCCGCACCGAGCCTGGTCCGGTTCTCGCCGTAGTCCCAGTCTCTCAGGAGTCGATCGTAGAGCCGGCGCGCCAGGGGCAGGTTGCCTGCCTTGAGCAGGGCGCCGGCCACGCCGAGCTGGGGGCCGATCGCCTCGTGATCGAGATCGATCGCCTGGCCGAATATCTCGAACGCCTGGGAGTACCGGTCGGCTTCCCTGAGCGCATCCCCCAGGGCCGTCAGGATGCGCGGGTCGTTGGGAGCGATCGCGGCGGCCCGGCGGCAGGCGTCCAGGGCCCCGCCGGCGTCCTTGCGAAGACGCAGGACGATGCACCGGGCGACGTGCGCCTCGGCCGAATCGGGGTCGAGCGCCGCGGCCCGATCGGCCTCCTGCAGGGCGGGGTTCAGGCGGTCCGCCGTCGCCAGGGCGAGCGCCAGGGCGGCCGCGGATGGCGCCTCTTCCGGGGCGAGGGCCACGGCGCGGCGGGCTTCGCTCAGGGCCGTTCGCAGGCGGTCTTCCGACTCGTCGAGACCCAGGTTGTAGAGGTACATCGCCACCCGCGCCAGCCCCGCGTGCGCCGCGGCGAGGTCCGGGTCGATCGCCAGGGCCTTGCGAAACAGGCGTTCGGCCTCGGCCTGATCCTCCGGACGCGGCCGGGCGAAGTACTCGAAACCCCGGGCGACATAGGCGCCGGCGTCGAGGGACTGCTCATCGCGGGATGTGGCTCCGAAGGCGAATCCGGCAGCCAGCAGGAGGGGGAGGACGATCGGAGCCGCGCGGCTCCGGCTCAGTTCCTTCCGTTGCCTGAGCCGTCGAACAGGGAGCGGAAGCGGAAGCGCAGCTGGCCCGCCAGCCGGTTGACGGTGTGATTGCGCGGCAGGAATCCGAAGACCGGCTCGCTCCGGTGGTCGTACTTCTCCAGTTCCTCCAGGATCCGCTTGTGGCCGGGCTTCAGGTTGAGGCCCTTCTGGAAGGCCTCGAAGGCCGGCGACTTCATGCGGTGCCTGAGGTAGACCATCCCCAGGTTGCAATACAGGTCGGGATCGAAGAACTCCCGTTTGACCGCCTGCTCGCAGAGCTTCAACCCCTCTTCCGACTTCCCCTGGGAAAGGGTCAGGGCCAGCCCCAGGTAGGACACGAACTTCATGCGGGGGTTTTTCACCCCCTCCTGGCGCTCGAGATCGATCGCCTGCTGAAAGAGGACGATCGACTCCTTGTAGCTCCGGCGCTCCAGGCACTGGACGCCGTTTCGCCAGGCCACCTCGGAGGATGGAATGGAAGGATTCGTCGACATGGTTCCTCGGTCCGATTAGGTGCCGCCCAGATTCCATGGCCCAATATAATCCCGCCCGCGCCCGTGTCAAATTGCCCGTCCTGCCCCGAAAAAGAAACCGCCCGGCGGGGCCGCAAGGCGCCGCCGGGCGGCATGATTCGGTGCTGTCTGCAACGCCCCCGTCCCGGGGCCTATTCCTCCTCGTCGGACGAGGGGAACCCGGTGCCGTAGGCCGGCGTGATCCCGGTCGCGGGCATCCCGGAGGGGGAGATCGCCGGGGCCTGGCTCGAAGGAGTCGACACCGGGGCTGGCCTCGGGGCTGCGGCCCGCGCCGCGGGCTTGCGCCGGGCCGTCGTGCGGGCGGCGGCTTTCTTCCTGGGACGGGCCTTCCTGGCCGTCTTCTTCCGGCGGGCGACCTTTCTGGCCGACGCCCTCTTCGCGGAAGACTTGCGTGCCGCCTTCTTCCGCCGAGGCGATTTGCGCCTTGCTCGTTTCTTGGCCACGGTCTCACCCCCTCTGCATGTTCTGTTGGAAAACGATAATCAATACATCACAAGGGTGATCCTTTGTCAAGACGGCGAAACGGGTCCGGAATCCTGTCAGCTCCGGTAATCCTCGTAGGGGCGCTGGTTCCAGACGCGCGCCCTGAAATCCCCGTCGCCGCCCCCCCGCAGCTCGCCGAGGATGCGGCGCGCCACCTCGAGCTCGCGCGCGACCTCGTCCCGGTCCTGGTACATGTACGGATCCTCGACCGATTCGGTCGCGATTTCAAGCTTCTGCTCCAGCGCCCGGATCAGCTCTTCCTGGATGGCGATCGCCTTGCGGCGCGCCTCGTCGACCAGGGTCGAGCTGGCGCCGCGCTCGATGTCGAACAGCGTGGCGAACGTCTCGTAGACTCGCTCGTAGACGCGCGAGGCGTTGTCGCGCGTGTCCCGCAGCGCCGCCTCGAGGTCGCGCGCGTTGAGGGACTTCGGATCGAGCGGCTGCGGGCGCTTCGGACCCCCGAGCCGGGTGTGCGTGAGGTAGGAGGGGAACAGCCCCTTGATGGTCTCGCCCACCGGTTTGATGGCGTGTCCGTCCGGGCCTTTCCCCTTCGGCTGGATTCCCTGAAGGATCACCTGCCCGACCTCGGGCCTCAGGACCTCCTTGGGCGGGAGGAAGCCGTAGCGCAGGATGTCCTGCACGCCGGTGCCGCTCATGGTGATGTGCTGCTCGCGTCCATGGGGGCAGGTCTTCTCCGAGGCCACGGCGCCGCAGCGCGTGCAGTAGAACGACTCGCGGAAGAAGATCGGCTCGATACCGAGCTCGTCGCGACCGTAGTCCGAGAAGATCTGCTGCGACGCGTACGGATCGTAGAAGTTCCCGAAGCCGGCATGATCCCGTCCGACGATGAAGTGCGTGCAGCCGAAATTGCGGCGGATGAGCGCGTGCAGGATCGCCTCGCGCGGTCCGGCGTACTGCATGGTGATGCGCAGGGGGGCCATCGCCACGCGGTCGGCGGGGAAGTACTCGCGCAGCGCCACCTCGTACGCCTGGATGCGGAACTCGTTGCGAAAATAGGCGCGCCGGGTCGTTTCGACGACCGGGTGGATGAACAGGCCGTCGAAGATCTCCAGGGCGCACTTCTGCAGATGCTCGTGGCCCCGGTGCAGCGGGTTGGCCGTCTGGAAGGCCACCACCGTGTTCCAGCCGCGCACCTCATGGAACAGGCGCCAGGCGTCCTTCGGTTCCAGCCGGTGCTTCTCGAACGGGCCCCAGTGCGTCTTGTCGATGAGATCGATGGGCCCGGCGAGCGACACGTCCCCGAGCCGGCGGAAGATCGCGTCCACTCCGGGGTGCCGCCTCTCGGTGGTCCCGAACAGCTTCTGCGCCCGCTCGTTCTTGTCGAAGCCGTATTGTTCCTGAAGATGCAGGATGGCCACGGGGGCCCCGGCCTGGTCCACCAGGGCGACGGCGTCCCCCTCCTTGAGGCGGTCCACCACGCGGCGGCCGTCTTCATCGGCCGGCGCGAGCGTCGGAGGCAGCGTCCAGGGCGTGCCGTCGGCGAGCCTCCCGCGGTCCAGGATCGAGGCGTAGTCCTCGCTCCCGGGGTACCCCTGCAGCGGGCTCAGGACGCCGGTCGCGATCATCTCCAGGGTGACGATCTGGTCCAGGGTCAGGGTCAGCCTGGGAAGCCGGGGAGCCAGGTCCCTGGCCCGATCTCTCGCCGTCCCCGTGAGCACGCGGTCGACGAGCGTCCCGCCCACCGGCGTGGGACCCGAACGGGCCGCCCGGCGCGGAGCGGCGGCCTCCGTGACAACCCCCTTGTCGTCCTTCATGACGTCGGTTCTCCTCTCCTGCAAAGAAAAAACCCTTTCCGGGGGACCGGAAAGGGTCTTGGCATCGTGTGTCGTTGAGTCTGCCTCGTGCCGCCCTATCCCCCGGAAGCCGGACGCCGCGTCGTGCGACAACAGCGGCCGCGCCCAAGGGGCGCTTCCGGAGAGCCGTCGAGCCGGGATGCGATGCGGTTTTGATCCATGAAACCCGGAGCCCCTCGCTGCACTGTTGGAGCCGCAACTATACGGTGAGGGGGGGCGGCTGTCAACGCCGTTTCCGGCGCGCCTCTCCGGCCGAGGGGGCGGCGGCGTGGGGCTTGCGGGGCACGGCTCCGCCGTCGCGGATCGGCCCGGGGACCACGGCGCGGCGAGCGGAACTGCTCGACCGGGCCTACGCTCCGGCTCGCCTCTCTCTCGCGCGCCGGGCCCGCTTGAATTCGCGGGCATGTCCGGCGCGCTTCGAGAAGGCCCCGCAAGCCCCACGTCGCCGCCCCCTCGGCCGTGGCGGTCCGAGCCTGTTGCCTCACCGCCAGGCCGTTGGGTGGGTCACTCCAAACAGCCATGATGCATGGCTGCACGCCTCGACGTGCCGCGCGAGGGGAAGCGCCCCGCACCGTCGGCGGGGCAACGCTCAGCCCAGCTCCTGGAAGAGCGCGGGGTCGTCGGTCATCAGCCCGTCAGAGCCGAGGGCCAGGAGGCGCCGCATCAGGGGAACATCGTTCACCGTCCAGAACAGGACCACCAGGCCGAGGCGGTGGGCCAGGCGGACGCGGCGCGACGCGGCAAGACGGACGTGCGGGTGCACGGCGTAGAGTCCGAGCCTTCGGTGGGCCGCGCGCAGGCCGCGGAGCGATCGCGAGGCCAGGTGGCCGAGCCGGACGTGCGGCATGTGGGCGCGTGCGGCCAGAAGCGCGGCCGCCGAGAAGGAGGAAACGATGACCGGCTCCCTGAAGCCGGTGCGCCGCAGCGCGCGCGCCACGGCGCGCGCCACGCCGGACGATCCGGCCGCGGCCCGTGAGGCCGAGGATCCCGATCCGCGGCGACCGGACGGTCCCTTGATCTCGATGTTCAGGCCGCACCGGCCGCGCGCGCACTCCAGCGCCTCTTCGAGGGTCGGGATGCGCTCGCCCTTGAAGCGGGGGGAGAACCAGGCCCCGGCGTCGAGACGCCGCAGCCGGGCGCAGGCGAGGGCCGCGACGGTCCCCCGCCCGTTGGTCGTCCGCTCCACCGTGTCGTCGTGGATGATCACCGGCACGTCATCGGCGCTCAGGTGGACGTCGCACTCGATGAGATCGGCGCCCAGCCGGATCGCCTCCTTGAACGCGGCCAGGGTGTTCTCGGGTGCGTGCGCGGAGGCGCCGCGGTGGGCGATGCGCAGGGGAGAGGCCCTGCTCAAGAGGCCTGGGCCTCGCCGGCTGCCTTCTCCTCGCGCTTGCGGTCGTGCGCCCCGAGCAGCCGCTTGCGCAGGCGGATGGTCTTCGGCGTGACCTCGACCAGCTCGTCGTCGGACAGGAACTCGATGCAGTCCTCGAGCGACATGGTGCGCGGCGGCGTCAGGCGGACGGTGTCATCCGACCCCGAGGCGCGCATGTTGGACAGGTGCTTCTTCTTGCAGGGGTTGACCACCAGGTCGTTGTCGCGCGAGTGCTCGCCGATGATCATCCCTTCGTAGACCGGCACGCCCGGGCCGAGGAAGAGCGTCCCCCGGTCCTCCAGGTTGTGGAGCGCGAAGGTCACCGTGGTCCCGGGTTCCTTCACGACGAGCGCGCCGCGGGTGCGCGTCGGGATGTCGCCGCGGAACGGCCCGTACTCGTGGAACACGTGCGACATGATGCCGGTGCCGCGCGTCTCGGTGAGGAACTCCCGGCGGAACCCCAGGAGCCCGCGGGCCGGGACGGTGAACTCGAGACGGACGCGGCCGGTGCCGACCCCACCCATGTCAGAAAGCTCGGCGCGCCGCCCGCCGAGCATCTCCATGACGCAGCCGCGGTACGCCTCGTCGAGGTCGAGCACCAGGTACTCGATCGGCTCGAGCGGGCGGCCCGCGCCGTCCCGGCGCAGGATCACCTGGGGACGCGACAGCTGGAACTCGTGCCCCTCCCGGCGGATCGTCTCGGCGACGATGGCCAGGTGGAGCTCGCCGCGCCCCGAGACCTTGAGCGCGTCGAGCGAACCGCTCTCCTCCACGCGCAGGGCCACGTTGTTCCGCGCCTCCTTGAACAGGCGCTCGCGCAGGTGTCTTGACGTGACGAAGCGGCCGTCCTGCCCGGCGAACGGCGAATCGTTGACCGAGAACTCCATCGAGATGGTCGGCTCGTCCACCCGGATCGGCGGCAGGGCGTCGGGCGTGTTCGGATCGGCGAGGGTCTCGCCGATCTGGATGTCCGGGATGCCGGCGACCGCGACGATCTCGCCCGCCGCGGCCTCCTCGACGCCCGTCCGCTTGAGGCCCTCGAAGGTCTCCAGCCGCGTCACCTTCCAGGTCTGCACGGTGGAGTCGAGCTTCAGGATGGAGATCGGATCGCCCAGCCGGATCCGGCCGCGGTAGATGCGCCCGATGGCGATGCGGCCGACGTAGTCGTTGTAGTCCAAGGTCGCGATCTGCAGCTGCAGCGGTGCGGCGTCGTCGCCCGGCGGGCCCGGCACCCGGTCGAGGATCAGGTCGAGGAGCGGGCGCACGTCGGTGTCCTGGTGATCCAGCTCGAGACGTGCGTACCCCAGCTTCGCCGAGGTATAGACGTGCGGGAAGTCGAGCTGCTCGTCCGCCGCGCCGAGATTGAGCATCAGCTGGAACACCTCGTCGAGCACCTCGTGCGGACGCGCGTCGGAGCGATCGATCTTGTTGATCACGACGATCGGCCGCATGCCGAGCTCGAGGGCCTTCTTCAGGACGAAGCGCGTCTGCGGCAGCGGCCCCTCGGCCGCGTCCACGAGCAGGAGGGCGCAGTCGACCATCCCGAGGATGCGCTCGACCTCGCCTCCGAAATCGGCGTGTCCGGGCGTGTCGACGATGTTGATCTTCACGCCGCGGTGGCGGATGGAGGTGTTCTTGGCCAGGATGGTGATGCCGCGCTCGCGCTCCAGGTCGTTGCTGTCCATGACGCGGTCGATCAGCCGCTCGTTGGCGCGGAAGGTCCCGGTCTGCTGCAGCAGGCGGTCGACCAGCGTCGTCTTGCCGTGGTCGACGTGGGCGATGATGGCGAGGTTGCGGATGTCGCCGCGCCGGGCGTGTCCGTGCACGGGTCTCCTCTCAGGCAAGCGGCAATTATAGCGCCTTGGCAGCCGATCCGGATCCGGGGGGGGGCTACTCGATGGTGAACCGGGGCTTGGGCGTGGCGGGGCGGACCAGGGTGCGGCTCCCGTCCGAGCGCGCCGTCTTCTTCTCCATCAGCAGCTCGCGCGTCGAGTTCTTCAGGAAGTACAGCTCCACGATGGTCAGCCCCGCGAACATCTTCTCGAGGTCGCGGTTCTGGTAGACGTGGCGCGACAGGGGCGGCCCCGGCTGGTCGTCGCGCGCCACGCGCCCCTCGTCCAGGATGCGGTAGCGTCGCGGCGTGTCGGGGCCGTCCGGCCGCCGGGCGTGGAAGTATCCGAAGAGCAGGCCACCCGGGCGCAGGATGCGGCGCGCTTCGGACGCCATCAGGCGCATGGTGCCCGCCTCGTAGTAGTTGAAGATGTCCCAGGCGACGATCGCGTCGAACGTTTCGTCGGGATAGTCGAACCTCGTCGGCAGGGCGGCGTTTCGGGTGGGCGGCCCCAGAGGTCCCCCCGCGCGTCGCGCCGACTCCCGTGCCGCGGCCTGGGCCGCGAGGCCGGACGTGAAGGTGCGGGGCGGCAGCACGATCCGGCGCGTCGGTCGCGCCCCCTGCCGTGCAGGCAGGACGCCTGCGGCCACCGCCCCTCCGGCCATCGCCTGGGAGGAGGAGCCGCCGGCCGCGACCGTCTCCGGCGCGGTGCCGGGTGCGGGAAGGGGCCGCGTGCCGGGCGGGACGATCCGACCGGATACGGCCTGCCCGGAGGGCGCGGCACCGCCGTCGGTCGCGTGCACGATGCCGCCCCCGGCGGGGGCGTCGTCGACCGCGCCGGGCCCATGCGCCGGCGTCGCGCCGGAGGTCTCGTCCGCCGCGGTCGATTCGATCGCGAGGAGAAGGTCCTCGACCTGCACCTTGCAGCCGCGCTGCGCGAAGAACTCGATGTTGACGCCGCACAGGCGCCCCAGGTCCAGAAGCCGCGGCTTCTCCATCGGGCGCAGGCGCTTGAGGAACTTCGGAAGGATGTGCGACGCCACAATCGGACCTTCCGATCCGTCGATCGGCGATCCGTCGCGTGATCCGGACTTGCGAAACAGATGGAGCATGACCTCTCTGCCCCCGGCGGCCCCCGGGCCGGGCGCTCCCGGCCGCCGAACCGGGGCCATCCGGCCCCGGCTCGGTCCAGCTCGGGCGCCTGCCTCTACAGGCGGGTGCCCTGGATCTTGAGGTCGTCCTTCATTTCGGGGATGCGGCGGACTTCCTCGGACTTGCCGGGCGCCACGGCCTTGCGCGACGTCTCGGCGCGTTCCATGTCGACGCTTCCCTTGAAATGGGCGCCGTCCGCGATGGTGATGCGCGGGGAGGCGATGTCGCCGGTGAGGCGGCCGGTCGGGGCGATCTCGACCCGCTCCTTGGCGTGGACGCTGCCCTGCACGTCGCCGGCGATCACGATGGTGTTGGCGTGGAGGTCGGCCTTGATCTTGCCGTTCGGTCCGATGGTCAGGTTGTGATCGCGAAGCTCGATCTTCCCCTCGACCTGCCCGTCGATGGTGAGGTCTTCGTTACCCTGCAGTTCGCCCTTGATCATGATCGATGGACCGATATTCACGATGCGGCCTCCCTTCCCCGGGTCGGGTGTATAGACCGGATTGACTGGCGACTCGTTCGGGCGACCGATGGTGTCCCTCTTGTCCCACATGGGAACCTCCCTGAAAGACCCGGTGGCTTCCGGGTGGATCGTTGATGCCCGCGCGACAGGCAGCCTTCACCCGTGATGCGGATGAGGGGCTTGTGTCGACCGGCCGGCACGTGGACCGGGCGGCTGCGGGAAGGAATCGAGGGAGCCCATGCTCCCCACGGGATCACTCGGACCCGTTCTTCTCTATGATGCAACGGACTGTAACACACGGTCCGAGGAGCGTCAAGGCAACGAAGCCTTGTGTGTTCCGTCCGCTCCAATATATATATGGCGGCCAGCGAGGAGGCAAGTTTTTGACGCGCGATACTTACAAATGTGTCTGATTCTGCGGCTTGAAGCCGCGTTCCTGGTCGCGATCGGGCTCGCGGGCGGAGCGATGGGCCGCACCGCGGCGGCCGGCCCGCCGAAGGAACCGGTCGCCGGCCCGTCGGCCGCGGTCGATTCCATCCTGCCGCTTCTGACCGCGGAGGACTACGACGAGACCCGGCCACGGATCCTGGAGGCGCTGCGGCAGTTCGGCGCGCCGTGCCGGAGCCTCGGTGCCTACGCCTCGTCGCGCTCCACCCTCGTGCGTGAGCACGCGGTGCGCGCCCTGTCGGACGCGGGCTGCGCCGATTTCGCGGCGTACGAGGGCTTCGCCGCGGACGGCGATGCCTGGGTGATCGACGCCATCATCCGCGCCGCCGGGAAGCACCTGATCGCGGGGGCCGTCCCGTTCCTGCTGGCGCGTCTCTCCGATTCGCGCCGGATCCTGGCGGACGAGGGGACCTGGACGATCGGCGACACCGCGCACCGCGGGCTCCAGGCGATCACCTGCCAGTCGTTTCACTACGATGCCGCCGCGTCCGCCGACGACCGGCGCAACGCCCTGACCCGCTGGCGGCAGTGGTACCTCGCCCACCGGGACGAGCCGCGCGAGGCCTGGGTGAGGGAAGGGATCGACCGGGCGCGCGAGTACGCGGCGCGCGACTACGGGCCGCACCGGCTGGAAGGCCTGCGGCTCCTGGCGCTGATCGGCGAGCCGGCGCTCCCGGCGCTTCGCGCGCTTCTCGGCCGGACGCCCGGCGACCTGTCGGCCGAGGTCTCGTGCCTGCCGGAGGAGCCGCCGCGCCCGCCCGACCAGGTCCCGTGCGTCCTGCTGGTGCGCAACGTCACGGATCGCAAGGTCGCCTTCGCGCCGCCGCAGTCCGGGCCCGAGGTCCGGGTCACGCGGCAGGAGCCTCCGGAGGCCGACGGGGCTCCGGCGCGCCCCGGGAAAGCGACCGCGTCCCGCCCGGCGCCCGCCCCCCCCGAACCGCCCGTCCCCGTCGATCCGCGCGCGGCCCTCGCGGCCCTCGCCGCCCGCCTCGTGGAGCTGTCGCCCGGGGAGGTCCGCCGCTACGACTTTGCCATCGGTCCGGTGCCCGCTCCGGGGCGGTACGAGGTCCGCGCCTCGCTGCCCGATTCCGCCCTGACCCCAGGGGCCGGCCCCGCGTCGATGCGGGCGCCGGGGACGATCGAAGTCAAGACGGTCGTGCGCTTCGACATGTGACCCGAAGCCTGTTCTAGACCAGGGACGATGCCAGGTGCAGGAGGTTCTGCACCCAGAAGAGCCAGTGCAGCGCGAGCGGCGCGATGGCGCCTTCGTGCGGATCGAGCGTCAGGGAATTGTTGTTGCGGTCGAGGTCGATGGCATACAGCCCCGTCGGATCGATCGTCGCCCTCTCCACGCGCACGGTCCTCTCGTAGGTGAAGCGCCTCCACGTGGCGCGACCGTCCCACGTCTCCCGCACCTCCTCGCCATTCTCGAAGCGCACCACCACGTCGACGGGCAGGACGACCTCGCCCCGGCGCGCCACGATCACCTCGGTTTCGTAAGCCTTCGGACCTCCCTCCGGCGACTCCGCCCGGCGGTCGATCGCCTCCTCGCCCGCGCGGGCCGGAGGCAGAAGACCGCGCGGCGCGCGAACCTCGCGGCTGCGCAACGAGTCGACCGCGAAGTCGAGCGTGCCGGTGCCGTAGAAGAGCTGATCGATGTAGGGGGCCATGTCGAGCCCGGACCGGGCCCGGGCGGCGGCGTCCTTCAGGACGAGGAAGAAGTCGTCGCTCGACGGATGCGTGAAGCGGAAGCGCCGGACGTAGTCGCGCAATACTTCCTGAAGGACCTCTCCCCCCAGGACGCGCCGCACGGTCTCGAGGGCGACGTCGGTCTTGCTGTAGACCGTGTCGGTGTACGAGCCGGGACGGAAGCCCCACGACGGAGTGACGATCGCATTGTCCCTGGCCACGCCGGCGTACGCCTCCTTGCTGCCCAGGAGGCCCCCGTCCCCCAATCCCGGGAGATCCAGGGCGAACGGGCCGACCGGGTAGCCGAGGAATCCCCCCTCGACCGGACGGAACGGCGTGGCGCGGAATCCCAGCAGCTGATCGAGGTCGAGCGTGAAGCGGCCGAGGTCGAGCTCCAGTCCTTCGCCAAGAATGCGCGCGCCGACGTACGCCGCCAGCCCGTCGGACGTGCTGCCCGGTCGCGGCGCGTACTCCTGCTCCATGAGCAGGCGGGTGACGAAGGAGTTGATCCCCTCGTCCAGCCACGGCTCTTCGAATTCGTTCGTGGCGACGATGCCATACCAGTACTGATGCCCGAACTCGTGCAGCGTGACTTCCTGGGGCGCCGTGTAGAGGCGCGGCAGGAACCAGGCCATCGAGGTGGTGAAGAGCATCGGGTATTCCATGCCCCCGCCGAGACCCATCGGCAGGTCGTCCACCACGATGCGGGGGTAGGGGTACGGCATGAAGTGATCGCCGTAGTAGCGCAGCCCCTGCTTCACCGTCTCGAGGATCAAGGGGGCCATGCGGCGCCGATACGGCTGGTGCACATAGAGGATCTCGACGGGAGACGAGGCGTAGGGTCCCCCGGCGTACGTGTCCCTCGCCACCAGGGCGTTCCGGTCGGCGATCCAGGCGAAATCGTGGACGTCCTGGGCGCGGTAGGTCACGGTGCGCGTGCCGTCCGGACCGCCGCGCGGTGCGTCCGGCACGCCGGTCGCCTCGACGACGTACTCGCGGGGAACGGTCAGGGTCACGCGGTAGGTGCCGAAGTCGGCGAAGAACTCCGAGTAGCGGGAGAAGGGATAGATCTTCCAGCCCGAGGCGTCGAAGACGGCCAGCTTCGGGAACCACTGCATGACATCGAAATGGTCGCCCCAGCGGCCCATCCGATGGAAGGTCCTCGGGAGCACGGTCTCCCACGCGACCTCGACCCGCACCGATTCGCCGGGCGCGACGGGCTGCGGCAGCGGCACGCCCATCACCGTGTCCTGAATCGTCGCCTGCCGCGTCAGGTCGGCGCCGCCGGCCAGGCGGAGCGTGGTCACGGTCATCGACCCCCACGACTGTTCGCGCCCGAGGCGCTCGACCCGGCCGCGCGCGGCATCGTCCGACCAGGGAATGCCGCGCATGTACGTGCTGTGGGTGTTCGAGAAGGCGTTTGGATAGAGATGGAACTGGAGATCCCTCATGACGGTCCGCGTGGCGTTGCGATAGCTGATCGTCTCGCGCCCGCGCACCAGCCGGCGATCCGGATCGAGGGTCGCCTCGATGTCGTAGTCCACGACCCGGAGGCTGAGCGGCGCGGACGCCCCCGCGGGAACGACGGCCTCGGCCCGCGGTCCGGCGAACGCCGCGACGGGCAGGAGCCCGAGGACGAGCAGGGCCATCATCCCGGTCGCCGTCGCCCCGGGAGCCGCAGCGGCCGGCGCCTCCCCGGGCTCCATGGCCGCGGCGCCGGTCGCCCCCCGGTAGCGCGCCATGAGCGAGGCGAAGGAAGCGACCCTCAGGTAGTGGCGCAGCAGCATCACGAGCTGCTGCGTGACGGCGAGCAGGACGATCGATCCGGGCGGCAGGACCGCGTGCCCCGCCGCGACGTAGGGAACCAGAAGGCCGAGACCCAGGGCCATGAGTGTGGCGTAGAGGGCGAGGATGGAACCGGCGTGGCGCGCCACGAAGCCTGCCGAGGTCAGGAGCGCGCCGACCATGTGGGTGCGGTTCTCGAACGCGGTCAGGATGCGCGCCAGGTCGAAGACCGCCGCGAGGAGGAGGAGGAGAACGAGGATCAGCCCCTGCTTGCCGCGCATGACCCAGAAGGCGGCGATCTCATGGTCCGACTGATCGTACAGAAGGACGATCAGCCGGTTGAGACCTCGATTGACCCAGTACACGCCCCAGAGCGCCGCCGCGAGGTAGGGGATGAGCCGCAGATACCGAAACGCGAAGCGCCCGCATCCTCCCAGGAAGCGCGGCAGGAAGGGAGACCGGGGGGAGGTCTTCAGCGAGTCGATGACCCCGCCGGTCAAGAGGGCCGACAGGACCACGAAGAGCAGCGCCCCGAAACCGAGCACCCGGTCATGGGCGGCGAGCGCCGCATGGTTCGCGAACAGGAAATCGACGATCGACTCGAGGCGGAAGGTGAAGGCCAGGTCGAGGCCGCTGGCGCTCCGGCCGAGAGTCTTGTCGATGAGCACCGCCACCGGCGCGGCCAGGAACGCCGCGGCCACCAGGTTGGCCAGGTAGAGGACCAGGGTGATGCGGTACTGCCGGGCCGCCTCGGTGAATCCCTGCCGCAGAGAAGGGACGATCACGCGCGCTCCGTTCCGGACGCCTGGAGGCTGTCCGAGCCCACAAGGGGGCCGAGTCTAGCCGACGCTCTCCGGGGGGTCAACAGCGGGGGGCCGCGGGGATTGCTCCAATCCCATGTCCTGTCAGCAAGATGGGAAAGGCTTCGTCAGCAAGATAGCCATTGGCTATTACCGGGACGCGGAGTTATTAGAGAGGCGCAATTTCTTTCTTGACAATTACAATTTTGACCGTACTCTCATGGCGTAATAGCAAGGCAGTTCGGCACCGGAGGCTTTAAAAACGGTCGCCGGTTTTTCAGGGGCTTTCTGGTTTGCGGCGAGCTGGACGGTTCCTGACGGCGACCGACTTACGCTCCCTCCCGCTGGCAGGTGGGACTTCCTGCCCGCGTCGGGACGGTGGATCCCAGGGCTGATCCACCGTCCCGTTTTTCTTGTCCCGGATCGAGGTCGATGGCCTTCCCGCCCAGCGCCGGGAGGAACCGGCGATCCAGAAGGTGCTCGGTCCTGAGGTTCGAGAGCGCCCGCAGGAGCGACGCCTTGATCCCGGAATGGTCCGCCTCCAACCGCTGCAAGAGCAGCTTCATCTGCTTGCGCTTCAGGGAATTGTCGCCGCAGGCAGGGCAGGCGCAGCAGATCACCGGGAATCCGGCCTCCGCCGTGAAGCGGATGATCTCCTCCTCCCAGACGTAGCACAGCGGCCGAATCACGATGTTCCTGCCGTCGCGCGCCTTGAGGATCGGCGGCATCGAGCAGATCTCGCCGTTGTAGAACTGGCTCATCAGGAGGGTCTCGAGGAGATCGTCGGCATGATGCCCGAGCGCGATCTTGTTGCAGCCGAGATCGGGAGCCAGGCGATACAGGACGCCGCGCCGCAGGCGGGCGCACATGGAGCAGTGCGTATCGCCGAGCGGCATCGTGTCGTCGATCACCTCCGCGATGTTGGTGCGCTCGATGTGATAGGCGTACCCTTTTTCCTTGAAGTAACGCTCCAGAACGCCGGTCTGGAATCCGCGGTACCCCTGATCCACGGTGACGGCCACGAGCTCGAATCGGACCGGGGCGCGCCGCCTGAGGTGATCGAGCAGGTGCAACATGGCGTACGAGTCCTTGCCTCCGGACATGGCGCACAGAACCCGGTCGCCGTCCTCGATCATCCGGAAATCATCGATCGCCCTGCCGACGCGACGCGCCAGGGGCTTCAGGAGGCTACGGGGGGCTCCGGCCTCGGATCCGTGGCGCCGCCGGGGGAGCTCGATCTGCAACAGGGTCGACATGGGGGTCATTATAATTGCGAATTTCTCTTGCCGGGCGCTCATTTTTTGCCGATCAAATTATGAGGGGAAAAACCGCATTGACATCGCGGGGAGCATTTGTTATAAGCGATCAAATTACCGGACCGAATAAGCAGGCTTCTGCAACGCTAGTTCCAGGAGGTCGTGAATGAACAAGGCGGAATTGACTGCCAGGGTGGCGAGGGACACCAGGATGACCAAGGTCAAGGCGGCCCGGGTCATCGACTCTCTTCTGGAGCACGTCATGAAATCGCTGAAGAAGGGGGAGCGCGCCAGCCTCGTCGGATTCGGCACCTTCACGGTGACACGGCGCCGGGCCCGCACGGGCAGGAATCCCCAGACGGGAGCCCCGATCCAGATCCCGGCACGTCGCGTCGTGAGGTTCACGGCCGGGAAGTCGCTGAAGTCCGAGATCCGCTAGTCCGGAGGTCCCCCCGGCCAGGCTCCCAGGGCGACCGGCGCGCCGGCCGCCTCACGGCATGGTATCTTCGGCCGCGATGAGACTCGGCCTGCGCGCGCGCATCACGGCCCTGCTCCTGCTTCTCAGCGTCGCCCCGCCCTGCGCCGTCGTCTGGATCATCCGGGAGCGCGTGCTGCCACTGGTGCGCGCCGAGGACGAAGGGCGCATCGCCGACGCGCTCTCGGAATTCGAGGCCGCCATCGAGCGCGAGGGGAGGGACGCGGCCGGCGCCCTCGAAATCGTCGCGCTCCTCCTCGAGAGCGACCCGCGCTTCCGCGCCGGCGTACCCGGCGCGGACTCCACCGCCTCGCTGATGGCGGACGCCGGCCTCGACTGCCTCTCCATTCTCGATGCCCGGGGGACCGTTCTCGCCTCGGGACATGCCCCCGCGAGCGCCGGACGTTCGGAGCGCCTGAAGCTCGACCTGCCCGACACGCGCTCCACGTTCGTGGAGGAGGAGATCGCACCGGGCATCGGCCGCGTCCTGACGCTCCAGTCCCGGCGCGTCGCCAGGACCCCCCGGCAGGAGCTCCACCTGGTCGGGGGGCGGTTCCTGGACGCGGATTTCCTGAGGCGCCTGTCCCCCGGCGGCACCGTCCGCACCCTTCTCCTGGATGGCGACGGCGCCATCCTGGCGGCCAGCGACCCCGACAATCCGCCCCCGATCCCGGCCGGGTGGAAGGACCCTCAGGCGGAGGGCGGGCGCCTCGACATCCGAGGGGTTCCGCACAGCTACCGGATGATCCGCCTGCGCGATCACCTGGGGCGCCCCGTCGGCGCGCTCGTGGCCGCCGTGTCGCTGGCGCGCGGTCTGGCGCTGTCCTCTTCCCTGGGGGCCATCGCGCTCTGGGTCGTCGCGGCAGGGCTTCTGGCGTCGCTCCTGCTGGGATTCGTCCTGGCGCGCGGCGTGACCGGACCGCTCCGGCGCCTCGAGGAGATGTCGCGCCGCATCGCGGCCGATCGCTACGAGCCCGTCGCCGGGCCGCCGGGCCCGGGGGAGATCGGCGCATTGGTCTCCGCCTTCAATCACATGGCCCGGGGCCTGGCCGAGAGCCGCGAGCGGCTGCGGCAGACCGAGCGACTGGCCGCGGCCGAGGAGGTGGCCCGGCGCGTGGCGCACGAGATCAAGAACCCGTTGTCGCCGATCGCCCTGACGCTCGAGGGGCTGGTCAGGACGCGGCAGACGAGGCCGCAGGAGTTCGACGCCGCCTTCGAGGCGGCCGCCCGCACCATCCAGGAGGAGATCCAGAGGATCCGGGGAATCCTCGAAGACTTCTCCCGGTTCGGGCGCCTGCCGGTCCCCCGGCCGCGCCCCTCCGATCTGAACGGCGTCGTCAGCCAGGCGGTGACGTTGTACTCGGGCTCGAGCCCCGGGGCGCGGATCGTCGCCGATCTCGATCCGGCGATGCCGTCCGTGTCGCTCGATCCGGACAGAATGAGCGAGGTGATCAACAATCTCGTCGGCAACGCGCTGCAGGCGCTCGAGGGGAGGGACGGGACGATCACCGTGACCACCCGCAGGACCGACGCGGGGGCCGAGATCCGGGTGAGCGACACCGGTCCCGGGCTCCCGCAGGAGGTGCTCGGGCGCCTGTTCGAGCCGTACGTCTCGACGACCCAGGGCGGGACCGGGCTGGGCATGGCCATCGCGCGGCGCATCGTCCTCGACCACGGCGGCCGGATCGAGGCAGGCAACCGTCCCGGACTCGGCGCCGAGATCCGCATCCTCCTGCCGTGGGGCGCCCCCCGGGGCGCGGCGGGCGGTCACCCGACAGGCTCCTGAGGACGAGAGGAGGGGACGTGGCCACGGTCCTGATCGCGGACGATGAGAAGAACATTCGCGCGTCCGTCGTGCGCCTCTTCGATCTGGAGGGTCACAAGGCGTTGGCCGCGGCGGACGGCGGGGAGGCGCTCGCCATCCTGCGCAAGGACGACGTCGACCTGGTGATCCTCGATCTGCAGATGCCCGGTCAGGACGGCTTCGCCGTTCTCGCGGAGATGCAGGCGCTCCAGATCGATGCGCCGGTGATCGTCCTGACCGGCCACGGCAGCATCGAGAAGGCGGTCCTGGCGGTCAAGCGCGGGGCGCACGACTTCCTGGAGAAGCCGCCCGACCCGGGCCGGCTGATGCTCTCCGCGAAGAACGCCCTCGCCCTCGGCCGGCTCAAGAGGGAGAACCGCGAGCTGCGCGGGGCCCTCGCCGCCCGCCACCGGCTGGTGGGGGAGTCGCAGGCGATGGCGGACCTGAGACGGGAGATCGCGCGCGCCGCGGCCGGCGGAGGCGCCGTCCTGATCACGGGGGAGAACGGCACCGGCAAGGAGATGGTGGCGCGATCCATCCACGCGGAATCGGCGCGCCGGGACGGCCCGTTCGTGGCGGTGAACTGCGCCGCCCTGCCGGCCGAGCTCTTCGAGAGCGAGCTGTTCGGGCACGAGCGGGGGGCGTTCACCGGGGCGCTGCGCCGGCAGATCGGGCGTTTCGAGAGGGCGTCCGGAGGGACGCTGTTCCTCGACGAGATCGGCGAGATCCCGCCGCCGCTCCAGGCGAAGCTCCTGCGCGCTCTCGATTCCATGACCATCGAGCGGCTCGGAGGAGAGGGGCCGATCCGGGTCGATGCCCGCGTCATCGCCGCGACCAACCGTGACCTGCGATCCGCCATGGCCGCGGGGGGCTTCCGGCAGGACCTCTTCTACCGCCTCGCCGTCCTGCCGATCGTCGTCCCCCCCCTGCGCGCGCGGCGCGACGACATCGCCCCCCTGGCCGCCGCCTTCCTGGAGGAGGCCCGCCGCGAAGGGACGACCCGCGCCAGCCGGTTTTCGGAGGACGCGCTGGCCCTTCTCCAGGGGTACGACTACCCCGGCAACGTGCGCGAACTCAGGAACCTGGCCGAGCGCCTGGCTCTCACGGCGTCCGGAGAGACGGTCACCGGAGACGACGTGCGCCACGTCCTGCCGGGTCCGTCCCCCGGGGTCCCGCCCGCGCCTCCGGCCGCGGTCCCCGCCAGGACCTCACTCAAGGACAGCCTGCAGCAGGCCGAGCGGGAGATCGTGCTCAAGGCGCTCGAGCGCAACCGCTGGCAGATGACGAAGACCGCCCGCGAGCTCGGGCTGGAGCGCAGCCACCTCTACCGCAAGCTCAAGGCGCTGGGCCTTCGCCCTCCCGATTAGCCGGGGAGCCGAGGCACGGACAGGCTTCCGCGAACGCCCTCCCGCCCGCGACCGTGCACCGGGATCCACGCCACGTGTCTTCGCTGCGGCGCCGCGTGTCGGCACGGACACGGAGCCCCCTCGCTCCGCGGCGTCGGGGAGGGCCCGCGCACCACCCGATCGGCCGGAATGGCTGAGAACGGGGTCGTCCGTTTCATGCCGCCATCCCCCTCCAGGCTGGCACCGGTCTCGCTATGCAGCCGGTCCAGGAGGTCACACACATGAGCATGAGTCGGACAGGCAGGTTGATCGTCAGCTGTGGAGGGGCGGCGCTCCTGGTAGCGGCCGCCGGAATCGTGATCGTCGGAACGACGTCGCGCCGGGAGCCGGGCGAGCCGACGAAAAAGGCCGCGCCGTTCATTCAGGCCGGTCAGATCGGCGGAGGGTCCGGGAGCGTCGCGGCCGGTCCCGTGGCCGTTCCGGATCCGGGCGCCGGCGGTCCGGTTTCCGGATCGGTCGTCGACGACCTGGTCGTCGAGAGCCTGGTGCTGCGGCCGGGCGAAACGTACTACGGCAAGGGGGAGGCGTTCTTCAAGGACGGCGACTTCACCTCGGCCTCGCGCTATCTCGAGGCGGAAGTCGGGAAGCACCCGGACCGGTTCTATCCCGCCTACCTTCTGGGGCTCTCTCTCTGGAAGGACGGAAAGCTGGACGAGGCGGCGACCGCGCTCGAAGGGGCCGCGGCGCTCGATACGCGATCGGTCAAGGCGCGGGTGAACCGGGGCAGGGTGCTGAACGACGCCGGCCGCTACGCCGAGGCCTTGGAGTCCGCCGACGAGGCGGTGAGCCTGGGTCCGGAGGACTCGCCGGCCCACAATGTGCGCGGCCGGGCGCTCCTGAACCTGGGCCGGAAGGACGAGGCGATCGCGGCGTTTCAGACCGCCGTCGAGAAGGACCCCGCGAACGCTTACGCGCTGAACAACCTCGGATACGCCTTCATCCAGGCGGGTCGCTTCCAGGACGCGGTCCCCTCCCTGGAGGAGGCGGTGCGTCTCAAGCCCGGGTCCGGGGCCTTCCACAACAACCTCGGCATGGCCTACGAGCGCACCGGGTCGAGGGATCGCGCGGTCGACGAGTACCGGGCCGCCGTCCAGGCGGGTGGCTCGGAAGCCGCGGGGCGCAACCTCTCCAGGCTGGGGGGCACGATCGACGACGCGGGCGGATCGGGAAACGAAAGCGAGTCGGGAAGCAACTTGCTTGACGAAGAGGGACGCCTATATTAGCCTAGCGCCCGCGTTTCGGAAGCGACGAAACCCAAGGGGGTGGCGGGACGCGCCACCCCCACTTTCGTACCGGAGGGATGACGGACTTATGGACATGTTCCTGCTCTTCCTGGTGATCTTCCTGTGCGTGATGTTCGGTCTCGGCGTCGGGGCCCTGGCCCTGTCCCTCCTGTTCAAGCTGATCCTGAAGATCTCGCCGCGCGGCGCGTCGGTGGCCGTGGCCACCGCGGCGGCGTCGTCCTCCACACCCCGCTCCTAGTCGCCTTCAAGGACGGATCGTTTCTCTTCCGTAACGACGGATCCGTAGCCCTGGCCTTGGCAATCCTAGCGGCTGTGGGCTGACGCCTGGGCGGTCAGGGGCCGCGGGGTGTCTCCCAGGAGCACGTAGAACAGGTTCCCCTGGAAGCCGCGATTGGCGGGCAGAAGCCCGTGCGTGGCGCAGAAGAAGAACGTCGAGGCGACCCGGGACGGGGGGGACAGCTCCCCCAGGCCGGTGAGCGAATCGGCGGTCACCGTGCCGTCGCCCGGGGCAAGCATCAGACGTTCCAGCTCGCGCGCATTCTTGAAGGGGGCCGTGCCGTCGGTGAACAGGAGCCGGGTGCCTCCCGGCGCGGGGTCCACGACGACCCGGTCGAGGGTCGGGATGCAGTCCGAGCCGAACAGGTTGATCGGCACCAGCGGCGGGGCGCCCGGCCCCTCCCGGTCGAGGGCCGTCCTGAAGGCGCGGGCCCGATCCAGGGAGGCCTGCAGGAATCGCCCGGCGTTCTTCGGGACCGGTGCGATCGCCGCCTCGCGCGGGCTCCAGATCGACCAGCGGTTCCTGATCCAGGTCTGCGCGTCGTACAGATCGATCGCGACCTCCCTGCCGTCCATGTCGAGGAAGTGCCCGGCGCCTGTGGCCGGCAGGAGCTGGTAGACCGACGGCATGGTGAAGAGCTCCCGGGGAGACAGGGTGCGGGAGATGCCGTTGTTGAGGATGCGGAAGGCCGACATGGTCCCCTGGTGCGGCGTGCCGATGGCGACGATCCTCCCGATGTCGGGGGCGCCGGCCCAGGTCACGGCAGCTTCGCCGGGTCGATCGAGGACGTCCTCGGTGCCGTACTTGAGATAGTACTCCGCGATCAGTCCGCCCATGCTGTGCGCCACGATGTCGAAGCGCATCCCGGGCGCCTGCAGGCGGGCCTTGATTTTCCTGATGGCCCGGCCCAGGGCGATTGCCGCCTCGACGTTGTCGCGCCGCCAGTCGTAGTTGAAGACGAAAGCGGTGTCGTCGGGGCGGGGATCGTCGATGTCTCCCAGCCGGTAGCCACCCACCTGCACGAGCGAGTCCAGGATCGAGCCGTAGAACTTCACGCCCAGGATGGCGTCGCAGATCTCGTAGGGCACCAGGTCGTCCCGGTTCTCCGCCAGGGGGAGCCGGTCGATAGGCAGGGCCAGGTCGTCGGGATCGCCGCGCCTTACGGCGTTCAACACGCGCCCCCACACCGACTGGTGGGTGCGGAGGTTCTTCATCCGGCTGCCGAGGAAGCCGTGCAGGACGATGACCGGGTTGCGCGGCCGCGCCGCGGCCTCCTGATGGATGCGCGCCATGTCGTAGCGCCGGAACGCCAGGCAGCCGGTCAGGATCGTCGCCAGGATCGTCGCCAGGACGAGACCGGCGAAAGGTGGACACGGAGGCCTGTGAGATGGAGTCGGCGCCATGACGCTCCCCGCGCCGCGATCGGGCGCGTCGTCATCCAATATAGGTTGCGGGGGGGTGGCGGGCCATGCCGGACGGGCCTTGCCGCAGGTCCGTGACCGCAGAGCCGCCTGCTAGCGTCCGGGGGCCGGCGTGGGAGTCGGGGAGGGGGCCGGAGGGGGCTCCTCGAGCGGGAGCTTTCCCGAGTACTTGAGCATCTGTGTCGCCAGGTCGGACGCATAGGCGAGCCGGACGTCCTGGATCCCCCCGTCCGCGTCGCGCACGGGCACGATGTCCGGCATGACGAAGGCGACATACGAGGGGATGCCGGCCCGATCGGCCCGGGCGACGATCTCGTCGCGCAGGGCGGGGTCGATGCGCACCGCGTAGCGCTCGGTCAGCTCGCGCGCCGCCTCGTAGTCTCCTTCCCCTTTGATGCGCTGCAGGGTGCTCAGCAGCTCCGCCACGCCCCGGCGCATGGCGGCGATGTCCTTGACGCGCGCGTAGCTCTTGCCGTCGCGCTTCACGAACTCGACCGCGCCGGTCGCCTCCCTCAGGTAGCTGACGATGAGGTGGATGGCGCGCATGTGATCGTCCTCCAGGACGTCCCCCTGGCGCACCCGCCTGAGCATGTAGAGGTCGTTGGTGGCGTAGTCCCGGCAGGCGGCCTCGGCGACCTCGGCGGTGGGAATCGCCCCGATCTCGATCAGCTTCGGGTCGAAGAAGTTGTGCAGGGCGATCAGCTCGGCGCGCGCCTCCTCCAGCGCCGAGTAGTACTCGCGCAGGCGGTCCCGGGGATCCCCCTTGAGGGCGTCGGCGACCTTCCCGGAGGCGTGACCGAGGACCTCGTGCATGGTCGTCTGCAGAAGGTCGGCCGCGGCGCCGTGCTTCTCGACCAGCGCCCGGTCCTCCGGCAGGAAGAACTCCTCCACGACCTTGGCGTGCACCGCCCGGTTGCTGGAGTCCATCACGTTGACCAGGGCGACGCTCTTGTTGCCGTGACGCTCCCTGATCTCCTCCTCGTTCGGCAGGTTGATCCCGATGGGGGGCATCGGGCCCGAGTCGCCCGTCGAGACCAGGACGTTCACGGCGTTCGCGACCGGGATGTTGAACCCCTTGCGCTTGAAGCGATCGTCCCAGGGCGCGTGGTCCTCGAAGTACTGGGCCAGGCGGGCGAGGTCCTTCTGGAGCCGGGTCATGCGCGGATCGACGAAGTGGACGATCCCCTCGTAGGCCCCTTTCTGGCCGCGCGGGTCCTTGTAGGTCTCGATGAACCCGATGACCGCGTCGACCCTGGGGTCCTGCGCGACCCAGGCGATGTTGTAGGCGCGGAACGCCTCCGGCTGGCCGGTGGCGAAATAATCGATCAGATGGCCGAGGATGGTCGACTCGGGTCCGTCGGCGTAGGCGCGCGCCTTCTCCAGGAAGCCGACGATCGTCTTCAGCTCCCGGGCGTAGCGACCCGGCGGGACCTCGCGGCGGCCCGCGCGGTAGACCTCCTCGACGACGCGCCCGTCCTTCTTCACCAGCCGCGAGTTCAGCGGGTATTTCTCCTGGAACCCCTCGAGATCCTTGAGCGCCAGCCCCTCGTGAAAATTGACGCTGCTGCAGGTCAGGATGTCCTGGCCGGGCGGCGGCGTCTTGCAGGTGGACAGGGGGTCGACGTTCGGATCGAAAATCGCCGGCCTGAGGCGCTCGAGCTTCCGGGGCAGTGTCTCGCCGACCGCCAGCTTCACGCTCGCCCCGGCCGAAACCGCCGCCTCGGCGGCCCGGCGCAGATCGTCGGGCGAGAACTCCGGAACGAACTTCCGCCGCGTGCGGTCGTTGTGGTTGCCGTTGTTGATCCAGAAGAGTTTCAGATAGACCAGGAGCCGGTCGCGGAACCGCGCATCCACTCCCTGCGGGTGCGTCAGGATCTCCTCCAGGAGGTCCCTGATCTCCAGGACGTCCCGGCCCATCTGGTCGTAGAAGATGTCCCGCCCGGCGAGGGCGGCGCGGTAGAGATAGAAGGCGAGGATCCGCTCTTTCGGGTCGAGCTCCTCGAAGCCGTCGGCGTAGAGCCGCGCCACGGCGAACTCGCCGACCGTCTCCAGGAGATACGGCCGCGTGTCGCTGTCCCTGGATGCCGGCATCGATCCCTTCCCGTCGCCCCGGCAGGCGCCGGCGGACAGGGCCAGCCCCAGGGCGCACAGTACCCAAGGCGCGTTCGTCTTCGTGGGCGCCCTCCTCCCGTCCGGGCCCGCCCGAACGAGGCGCGAAGGCCGCGTAGTATAGACGACTTTCGTTGACACCCTCACGCGGGGCGATGTAGAGTCTCGCGACCTGAACGACTCGGAGGGCCCACTGCGCATGAGCAACCCCCAGTCTTCCCGTCCCTCGAACCCATCCGGTTACAAGCCGTTCGTCCCCCCTTCGGTCGAGATGAAGGAGTTCACCTGGAGGGCGGTCTTCATCGGACTGGTCATGACGGTCATCCTCGGGGCGGCCAACGCCTACCTCGGCCTGCGCGCCGGCCAGACGATCGCCGCGACCTACCCGGCGGCGGTCATCAGCATGGCGATCCTCAGGTTGTGGAAAGGGTCGATCCTCGAGGAGAACATCGCGCGGACCGCCGGCTCGATCGGAGAGTCGGTGGCCGCCGGCGCCATCTTCACGCTGCCCGCCTTCTACATCGCCGGGGTCTGGCCGTCGTTCGGCTTCGCCGACGCCTACTGGAAATCGACCGCCCTGATGGTGGTCGGATCGGTCCTGGGCGTGCTCTTCTGCTCCCTCATCCGGCGCGTCATGGTGGAAGACCGCGAGCTCCCGTTCCCGGAGTCGGTCGCCGCCGGCGAGATCCACAAGGCGGGGCAGCGGGGCGCCGAGGCCGCCCGCCATCTTTTCTACAGCATGGCGTTCGGGGCCGGGGCCTTCCTCCTGAGCGTGTTCAAGGTCGTCGCCATCGACAAGGACATCCCCGTCAAGATGGGGGCGATCGGGACCAGCAAGATCAAGCTGGGCGCGACGGCCGCGGCGCCCGCAGTCGCCACGGGGGGCGTGACGAATTTCGCCGCCCCGAGCATCTCCCCCGCGTACTTCGGCGTCGGATACATCATCGGCCCGGAGCTCGCCGCCCTCAATTTCTCGGGCGGGGTGATCGCCTGGGGACTCATGGTCCCCCTGATCGCCTACCTGCTCGGTCCGGAGCTCAATACCATCCTCCCGGCGGGCAGCGATCCCGAAGCCTGGGGCGGGACGATCAACGCCGTGTGGCGCTTCATCGTCAGGCCGATCGCGGTGGGAGGCATGCTGGTCGGCACGGCCTACACCCTGTTCATGAGGCGCCGGAGCATCTTCGGGGGGCTTGCGAAGGCGTTCTCCGAGCTGCGCGGCGGCTCCGCGTCCGCCCAGGCCAGGGCGAGCCGCACCGAGCGCTACATGAGCTCGAAGACGGTCTTCCTGCTGATCGGGCTGTTCTTCTTCCTGATGACCGCTCTCTACATCTACATGACCGGTCTCGTCGCCGGGGCGATCGTCGCCGCGGTGGTGATGATCGTGGCCGGCTTCTTCTTCGCCACGGTCTCCGGCTACCTGGTCGGGCTCATCGGGTCGTCGAACAATCCGATCTCCGGGCTGACACTATCCACCCTGGTCATCGCCGCGCTCCTGATGGTGGGGATGGGCGTCTCGGGGCTGAGCGGCGTGGCGGCCGTGCTGGGGGTGGCCGCCGTCGTCTGCGTCTCCTCGGCGGTCGCGGGGGAGCTGCTCCAGGACTTCAAGGTCGGATACATCCTCGGCGGGACGCCGCGCACGATTCAGATCGTCGAGCTCATCGCCGTCCTGGCCGCCAGCCTCGTCATGTATTTCCCGCTCCTGGTCCTGCACGAGGGGAACATCAACGCGGGAGGGACCGGCTTCGGGGATCGGCAGCTCTCCGCCCCGCAGGCCGGCCTGATGGCCGCCCTGGCGCAGGGGATCGTCGGGAAGGAAATGGCCTGGCCGCTGATCGTCATCGGCATCATGCTCGGCGTGGCGATGATCATGGTGAAGGTCAAGAGCCCGATGCTCGTGGCCGTCGGCATGTACCTCCCTCTGGCCACCACCTCCGCCATCTTCGTCGGCGGGATGATCCGCTGGGTCATCGACCGCCTCGCGACCCGCCGGGGCCTGAACGCCGCGCAGAAGATCCGCGTCGAGAACGTCGGCATCCTGGCCGCCTCGGGGCTCATCGCGGGGGAGGCCCTCGTCGGCCTCGGCACGGCCACCTGCAACTTCTTCGAGGTCCCGATCCCGGGGCTGTTCCGCGATCCGTCCTACGTGGCGGGGCTCCTCGTGGCGGCCCTGATCGTCTACCTGCTCGTGAAGGTCCCGCTCGACAATGCCGGCCGCGCCGACGAGCCGGCTCCGCCCGCGGCGATGATGTAACGGACCGATGAGCCGATGACCACCCCGGGGGGTGTCGACGGCCAGGCGTCCGGCGCTTCGTCGGCCGGCCTCAGACGCGAGCTCGGGCTGTGGGACCTCGTCCTCCTGAACGTCGTGGCCATCGTCGGCCTGCGCTGGTGGCTGACGTCGGCCGGGGGCTACGGCTACGCCGCGCTGCCGCTCTGGGTGTTCGCCTTCCTCTGCTTCTTCGTACCTTCCGGCCTGGCGGTCATCAACCTGACGACGCGCTACCCGGAGGAAGGCGGGATCTACGCCTGGACCAAGCACGCCTTCGGCGACAACCACGGCTTCATCTCGGGCTGGTGCCTGTGGACCAACAATCTGATCTACTTCCCGCACCTGCTCATCTTCACGGTCGGCAACCTGGCCTTCATGCTGGGAGCCCAGCACAAGGGGCTCGAATCCAGCCCGCCGTTCATGGCGGCGCTGTCCCTCCTCATCTTCTGGGTCGTGGTCTGGTTCAACGTGCGCGGATTGAGGCACGCGCGCTGGCTGAACAACCTCGGGGCCTACGGCACCTGGCTGCCGGCGACGCTGCTGATCGCCCTCGGGGCGTTCGCCCTGGTGCGCTACGGGGCCGCGACCCCCTTCCACGCCGGCGCCCTGGTGCCGGTCTTCAGCTTCGGGACGGTGTCGTTCTTCTCGGCGATCTGCTTCGGCTTCTCCGGGCTCGATCTCGGGGCGCTCATGGGCGAGGAGATCATCGATCCGAAGAAGAACGTGCCGCGCGCCATCCTGATCTCCGGCGTCATCATCACGCTCATCTACATCCTCGGGACGGCCGCGCTCCTCGTGGCGCTGCCGCAGGAGAACGTCGGCCTGCTGGACGGGGTGGCCGCCGCCATCGCGGCGGTGCAGGAGAAGATGGGGTTCGGCTTCCTGGCGGGGATCATGGCCCTTTTAATCGCCCTCGGCGGCGTCGGCGGCTGCAGCGCCTGGCTCGCCGGCTGCTCGCGCATCCCGTTCGTCGCCGGCATCGATCGCTACCTGCCCCCCGCCTTCGGCCGCCTGCACCCGGTCCACAGGACGCCGCACGTGGCGCTCCTGGTGACCGGCGGGATCTCGAGTCTCCTGATTCTCGTCGGCTTCATCGGCGTGGATGTCGAGCAGGCCTACCTCTTCCTGGCCGACTTCACCATCGTGGTGTATTTCATTCCCTATCTCTACCTCTTCGCCGCGTTCCTGAAGCTCGGCCTGCCGCCGGCCGGTCAGGAGGTCGCGGCCTCCGCCCCCGATGGCACGATTCCGATTCCCGGCGGCCGCGCCGGGATGATGCTGGTCGGGGTGGTCGGGTTCCTGACCACCGCCGCCTCCATCGTCTTCGCTCTCGTCCCGCCGGCGGGATCGAATTTCTGGATGTTCGAGGGGAAGATTCTCGGCGGATGCGGCCTGCTCCTCGCCTTCGGCTGGGTGCTGTACCGCCGGGGCCAGAAGGGCTAGCCCGGGGCTAGCCCCAATGCCGGTTAGTTAGCCCCATGTTCCACGTCTTTTCAACAGGTTAGCCCCGCTCTCCTTCCTTCCCCTCAGGCTCTTCTCCGTTCCCGCTGTCCCAGGGAGTTGCGCGAACAATACTCTTACGGTTATAAGAATGTAAGTCTATGCGGAACCTACTCGACCGCCGACGTCGCGCCGTCCACAAGTTGCCCCCTCTGGAGGAGGTTCTGCGGGGGAGCATCTTCGTGCGGACGCTGCGCGCGGAAAGCCCCTGTGCCGCTGCGCCGTCGGCGACGGACATCGCGCCACCTATCTGAGCGTGACCTTACGCGGCGGTCGCTTGCTGCTCCTTCTGTCGCGTCGTCCCATGGCTTGGACGGCTGCGGCCGTGCATCTCTTCGGTGTCTCCCGCGAGCTCACGCCTGACGCCATCTTTCACTTGGCACAAGAATGTTTGTCGAAACCACACCGACTTATTGGACGAGGTCCACGGAAGAGCCATCCACACAGGCCATTCCAGCGAATCTGCCGCCGCTCACTTTGTGGTTGCCCCGCGGCGGGGCTGACGGTAGATAGGAGACCTTCGTCGAACCATCTGGATGGCCTATCTCGGGTGAGACTCGGCCG
>DASYUH010000095.1 GCA_036001465.1 Candidatus Polarisedimenticolia bacterium | reverse complement strand
ATCACCGTGTCGTGCCACAGGATGCTGTTCTTCGCCTTCAGCACCCAGTGGTTCTCGTCGGGGAAATACAGCAACTTCGACGGCACGCCCCTGCGCTGCAGGGCGGTGAAGACAGAGAAGCCCTCGGTCTCCGGCAGGCGGAAGTCCCGGGCGCCGTGCACCACCAGCATCGGCGTCTTCCAGTTCTGCACGGACAGGGCGGGGGACCAGCGCTCGTAGGTGGTCCCCGGCTCCCACGGCAGCCCGCCGTTCTCCCACTCCGGGAACCACAGCTCCTCGGTCGTGTAATAGCTGGTGCGCGTGTCGAACTCGCCGTCGTGGCTCACCAGGCACTTGAACCGGTCGGTGTGCCCCGCGATCCAGTTGATCATGTAGCCGCCGTACGAGGCCCCCAGGGCGCCCATGCGGTCAGAGTCGATGAAGGGATAGGCCTGCAGGACGTAGTCGAGCCCCTTCATCAGGTCTTCATAGGGGGCGCCCCCCCAGTTCTTGCGGATGGCGTCGGTGAACGCCTGACCGTAGCCGGTGGAGCCGTGGAAATCGATCTGCACGGCGACATAGCCGGCGCCGGCATAGGCCTGCGGGTTCCAGCGGTAGTGGAAGTGGTCCGTCCAGGCCCCCTGCGGGCCGCCGTGGATCAGGAAGGCGAGCGGATACCGGGTCCCCTCGCGGAAGCCGACCGGCTTCAGGATCCACCCGTGCACCCTGTCATTCATCGCCCCCTTGAACCAGAACTCCTCCGGACGGCTCATGCCGAGAAGCGCCAGGCGGGGCGCGTTGACGCGCGTCAGGGCCCGCGCCTCGCTGCCGTCCAGCCGGCAGGTGTGGATCTCGGCGGGGGACACGAGGGAGTCCTGCGTGAAGACGAGCCGTCCCTGCGAGGTCACGGCGACGTCGTTGTTGAAGTGATCGCCGGCCACGACGGCGATCGTGCCGCGCGCCGCGTCGACGGAGAAGATCTTCCGGCGCGCCTCTTCCTCCGCGGCGACGAACAGCCGCCTGCCGTCCCTCGACCAGGCCAGCGATTCGGCCGACCGGTCCCAGGGCTCGGTCAGCGCCCGGCTCTTCCCCGAGGCGAGATCGAACAGCGCGACGCGCTGGCGATCGGCCTCGAACATCGGACGGGCCATCGCCAGGTAGGCGATCGTCCGGCCGTCGGGCGAGAATGCCGGCTGCGAGTCCTGCGCCTCGTTGGCGCAGGTCAGGCAGCGGAAGCCGCCGCCGTCGGCCGCCGCGAGGTGGATGTTGAGATCGGTCGACCAGGCGGGGTTGGCGGCCATCTTGGCGGTGAAGGCGATCGACCGGCCGTCGGGGGACCAGGCGAACTCTTCCGATCCGCCGAACGGCTTGGGCGGGCTGTCGGCGTCGGCCCCCTTCATGACGTCGATGGGCGCCCCTCCGCCCGGGGACCAGACGAAGATGTGGCTGCGCTTGCCGTCCTCCCAGGTGTCCCAGTGCCGGAAGGGGAGGCGCGTGTACACCCGCGCCTTCACCGGGTCGGCCTCGGTCTCCCGGTCGCGCTTCGCGGTGCAGGCGAGATCCGGGCAGTCGGGATAGACCTCCGCCGAGAAGGCGAGTCGCTTCCCGTCGGGCGACCATTGCGGATTGTCGACGTCCACCGGGAAGTCGGTCGCCTGCCGGGCCTCGCCGCCGGCCGGATCGATCATCCAGATCTGCGACGACCCGCTGCGGTCGGAGACGAAGGCGACCGTGCGGCCGTCCGGCGACCAGCGGGGGGAGGTGTCGTTCGCCTTCGCGGAGGTGAGCCGCCGCGGCTCTCCGCCGTCGAACCCCACGATCCAGAGGCTGGTGGAGTTCTTGTTGGCGGCGGAATCGTAGACCCGGCGGGTGAAGACCACCTGCCGGCCGTCCGGGGACGGCTGCGGGCCCGCGAGCCGCTCCATCGCGACCATGTCGCGCACCGAGAACGGATGGCGCGCCTCCTGCGCTGCGGCAGGGAGCAGGACGGCGGAACACGTCGCCGCGGCGATCGTCGCGGCAAGGAAGCGCCTTGGGCGGGGGGGAGCGGGGCATCTCATCCAGGACCTCCAGCAAGCGTCGATTGATGTGAGCGGGCCGCGCCTTTCTATAGCCATGGCGGCGGTCTGTCAAGCGGGGCGGGGGAAGCCCTCTCCCGCCACCTGAGATTGGGCATGGCTCTTCCGGCCATCCCGCGTGCAACCCGCCCCTCAGCTCGAGGCCGGGCAGGCCCTGGTGCTAGGGATTCGGTTTCTGCAGGGAATAGAGAGCAATCGACGCGATGCCAAGCAGAAGCACCGTGCCGTTCAGGAGGACCGAGCGCCGGTGCAATGAGTCGAAGCGTGCCTTGGCCCCGTCGTAAGCGGGCGTACCCTCGATGGCCGGAAGAGCCAGGCGCGCCTGCGCCGCCTGCGGCAGGACGACGCGGCCGGCGTACACGACGATCCCGGTCATCAGCCCGAGGAGGACGAGCTCGCAGGCGAGCAGGCGCCCGAAGGCCGGCTGCCGGGCGCCCAGGAGGAGACCCGAGAGGAGTCCAAGGGCGCCACAGGCTGCTCCCAGGGCGTAGTAGCGGGGGAAGATCGCCGACACCGCCCGGCCGGCCATGTCGCGCGGCAGGGCGCCGAACAGGGTCGGCGCGGTGAAGAACGAGAAGAAGACGACGCTGCCGACCCAGATCCCGAGGGCGAGGAGGTGCGCCGTTCGCAGGAGCGCG
>DASYUH010000094.1 GCA_036001465.1 Candidatus Polarisedimenticolia bacterium | reverse complement strand
GGTTCTCTTATCTCCTCAGTCATGGAATTGCCGGTCCGGCCGCGCCGGGTGATCGCCCGCCCGTCAGCCGAAGAGTTGCGCGCGCTGACCGAGCGGATGCCGAACTGCCTGAAGACGAGGCACGGCAACGTCAACGTCCAGACCCGCGTCGTCGCCCGCAGCAAGGCCTCCACGTTCATCGTCACCGACGACACCGTGCTGCACCGCGGCCACCCGACGATCTCCCGCGAGGAAGGGGAGCGGGTGGCGCGCCTGCAGGACGACTACATCCGGACGCGCGACATGGTGGTGGTGGACGGCTACATCGGCAACGACCGGAGGCTGCGCACGCCGGCCCGTCTGATCATCGAGTCCAGTAACGCCAACATCGCCGCGATGCAGCAGTGCCTCTACTACCCGCTGGAGCGCGGGGACGAGGCCGGCTTCGAGCCGCAGGTGACGGTCATCTACACACCGAACCTCAAGGCGGCGGACTACCCGAACGAGCGGCTGATCGCGGTCGATCTCGAGCGCCGGATCACCCGGGTGTTCAACTCGGACTACTTCGGCGAGTCGAAGAAGGGCGGCCTCAGGATGTGGAACAAGCTCGTCTACGACCGCGGCGGGCTGGCGATGCATGCGGGCTGCAAGATCATCCCGGTCGACGGCCGGGACCGGGTCGCGCTGATCATCGGGCTGTCGGGGACGGGCAAGACGACGACCACGTTCTCGAAGCAGAACGACTCGAAGCCGGTGCAGGACGATTTCCTGGCGATCCTGCCGGACGGCAGCATCCACGCCACGGAGAACGGCTGCTTCGCGAAGACGTTCGGCCTGTCGGAGGAGACCGAGCCGGCGATCTACCGCGCGGTCCTGAAGCCGACCTCCTACCTCGAAAACGTCTCGCAGAAGGGCGGCGAGATCGACTTCTTCGACACCTCCTACACGCAGAACGGCCGGGCGGTCTTCAAGATGGCCGACATCGAGGGGGCCGGCGACGCGCGCTCGATCAAGAAGGCGGATCTCCTCCTGATCCTGAACCGCAACGAGGACGTGATTCCGGCGGTGGCGCGCCTGAGCGGCGTGCAGGCGGCGGCCTTCTTCATGCTGGGGGAGACGAAGGGGACGAGCGCCGGCGGCGCCGAGGAGGCCGGGCGGTTCCTGCGCATTCCCGGGACGAACCCGTTCTTCCCGCTCGACCACAGCCTGCAGGGGAACCGCATCCTCGAGATCCTGCGGGCCAATCCGATGGAAGTCTACCTGATGAACACCGGGCGGGTCGGCGGCGGCGAGAGCGACGGGCGCAGCCTCAAGGTCAAGATCCGCCACAGCAGCGCCATCGTCAAGGGGATCGCCGAGGGGACGATCGCCTGGGAGCGCGACCCGGACTTCGGATACGAGATCGCCGCCCGGGTCCCCGGCCTGGAAGGGGACGACGAGCGCCTCCTGCGCCCGCGCGCTCTCTACGAGCAGCAGGGGCGGGCGGACGAATACGCGGCCATCGTCGCGCGCCTGCGCGCCGAGCGGCGGGAGTACATGACGACCTTTCCCCGGCTCGATCGCGACATCGCCGAGTCCGTGTCCTGAGCCTGTTCCGGACGAAAGTCACCCGGAAATGTTTGACTCCCGCCTGCGAATCGCTTAGGATGGCGTGCGTTTTTTAACCGAAGTCCCGCAAGGAGAGGGAAATCACATCATGGCACAATCCTTTTCGAAGTTCGTGGCCGGCTGCGCGGCGCTCCTGATCGTCCTGTTCGCCGTCGCCTGCGCGGCCCAGCCCACGCCGGACCAGACCTCCACGCCGACCACCACGACGTCGGAGGCCCCGGCCCAAGGAACGGCCCCGGCCCCCGCGGACCCGGCCGCCCCACCGGCGGAGGGCGCCGCCCCCGCGCAGGGTCAGGCTCCTGCCGGCGAGCAGCCGCCGCAGAACTAGATCGAAGCGCCCGAGCGCGCCCGCAAGCGGGGCGTGACGGACGGTGAAGCCGAAGGGGGATGAGGACCACGTCCTTGTCCCCCTTGTTCTTTCCGGGGTATTCTCTCCGGGCGATGCCGGTCACGGTGTACACCGTCGGCCACTCCAACCGCTCGTTGGAGGCCCTGCTCGGCATTCTCCGGGCGCACGGGATCGAGTGCCTCGCGGACGTCCGATCGGTGCCGCGCTCGCGGCACAACCCCCAGTTCAACGCCGAGTCGCTGGCGAAATCGCTCCCTCCCGCCGGAATCGACTACGCGCCCGTGCCGCGTCTGGGCGGCCTGCGCACGCCGCGCGCCGACTCGCGCAACCTGGCGTTCCGGAACGACAGCTTCCGCGGCTATGCCGACTACATGGAATCACCCGAGTTCGACAGGGGGATCGCGGATCTGCTGGCCCTGGCGCGCGCGAAGCGCACGGCCATCATGTGCGCCGAGGCGATCTACGACCGCTGCCACCGGTCGCTCATCTCGGATGCGCTGGTGTGCCGGGGCGTCGAAACGCTGCACGTTCTCGACGAGAAGAGGAGCCTCAGGCATCCCCTGTCACCGTCCGCGCGGATCGTGGACGGCCGGCCGACCTATCCCGCCGCGCAGGGGTCCTTGCCCGACCTCGCGGCCGGTGAAGACACCTGAACGCCGGAGCGGCATCGGATGAGCCGGAGCCCTGATTATCGCGGGGTCCTGTTCGACGTGGACGGCACCCTCCTGTCGAACGACGAGCCGGTTCCCGGGGCGGCGCAGGCGATCGAGCGGCTCCGCGCCCGCGGCGTCCCCTTCCGCATCGGGACCAACACGACGCGCCGCCCGAGGTCGGCGGTGGCCGGGGTCCTCGGGCGCGGCGGCATCCGCGTCACGATCGACGAGGTCCTCAACCCCGCGGTCCTCGCGCGCCGGCGCATCCTCGAGTCCGGCCGCACGCGGGCGGCGCTTCTGGTCCCGCCCGGAGCGCGCGAGGATTTCGCCGGCGTCACCGACGACGAGACGCGTCCCGACTGGATCGTCCTCGGCGACCTGGGCCGGGGCTTCACGTTCGAGGTCCTGAACCGCGCCTATCACGGGCTTCGTGGAGGCGCCCGCCTGATCGCCCTGCACAAGAACCGCGTCTGGAACAACGGAGTGGACGGGGTCGTCCTGGACGCCGGTCCCTACGTCGCCGCGCTGGAATACGCCTCCGGCGTCGAGGCGGAGCTGGTCGGGAAGCCGTCGCGCCGGTTCTTCGAGCTGGCCGTCGCGGAGATCGGCCTGCCGCCCGCGGAGGTCCTGGTGGTCGGCGACGATCTCGAGGCCGACTGCCGGGGCGGCGCCGCCGCCGGCTGCCGGACGGCGCTGGTGCTGACGGGGGGAACCACGCGGGCGGCGCTCGAGACGTCCGGCTTCACGCCCGATCGGGTGTGCCTCTCGGTGGCGGAGATCGCCTGAGGGGCCGGCTTAAGGCCTCAGAGCAGGTCCAGGACGCACAGGTGGTCGTAGAAGGCGTCGAAGTTCTGCTGCCCGGCGTTCGGAAAGAGGTCCATGAGCTGGCCGTACGCCTGGTGGAGCTTCTGGCTCGAGTTCTTCAAGTGGAGACCACGCGACTTGTAGACCTCGCGGTTGTCCTGCCCACGCGCCCCGACCTCCAGCGCCTGGGTCCAGGTCTCGAAGAAGGCCCGCTGGTCCCGGATGGCCTCGACCAGCAGGGCCTGCACCTGGCGCAGGTTCTCGGGGGCCGGCAGGGCGTCGAGCCGCGCGACCAGGGCGTCCACGCGGTCCCGGTACTCCGGAAGCGATCTCCCTTTTCGTCCCTCCGACTGGAACCACGTCCAGGCCTGCGCCTTCTCGACGATCGCGAGATCCACCAGCTCGAAGAGGCGCGACAGGTACGCGGCCTCGTCGCGGGTGAACCCGGCGGAGGCCGGATCGAGGTTGGCATGGCGGTGGGCCATCTCCTCGTAGGCCTGCTGGACGGTGATCGGGCCCGAGGCGGCGAGCGTCAGGCCGGGAATGAGCAGCGCGGCGATGGCGGCCATGGTGGCGACCGCCAGGGCGGTCATCATTTCGACGGGCGGCGGGATGTAGGGATCAGTCTTTCGCTTCGCGGACTTTTTCTTCACGGGGGTCCTCCTGGGGGGTGTGATCCAGCTCTTCGTGGAGGCTGCCGTAGATCGCCTCCCGGTACGCTCGCTCCTTCGTCAGGTCGCCGAGCAGGTGGTGCGCATCGGACAGCTTGAGCATCAACGCGACGTGGGGTGCGGCGCCGTCGGCGCTCGTCTCCCAGAGCCGGAGGGCGTCCTGCGCCTCCCCGGCGAGGAACGCCGCGTCCCCCTGCCGCTCCAGCCAGTCGGCCGCGGGGAGGCTCATTGCTTTCATGTGATCGGCCGTCCGCTTCGCGTATCGCGAGGCCTCGCGATAGGCCTGGCGCAGGAGGAGGACGTCGAAATACTCCTCGGGGCGGAGCGCCTCGTGAAGGCAGGCGCGCCAGTCGTCGGGAAACCGCCCCTGGATCATCCGCACGAGCCCCGGATCGATCCGCCGGGACACGGCCACGAGGGCGCACTCGCTTCGTGGATCGTCCGGCACCCCCTCGGCGGGCGGCCGAAGCGGCTGCTCGGCGGCGGCCGGATCGCCGCGCGACAGGGCGATCATCGCCAGGAGCAGAGGCAGGCGCGGATCGTCACGCCAGGCGGCGTAGACCCCGGAGAGCCGGACGTCGGCCTCGTCCCGGCGACCCAGGGCGGCCAGCGCCAGGACCGCCGAGGCTTCGTAGAACGCAGCCCTCTGCCCGGACTCCGCCGCGACGGTGAAGAGCTCCAGGGCCCTTGGGGCCTCGCCGCGGGCGAGCGCTGCGCAGCCCGACTGCCACGCCCCGATCGCCTTGAGCGCGCGCGCCCCTCCGGTCGATCCCCCGGCCGCCAGGGGCACGGGGCGACCCTCGAGCATCGTCTCGAGAGCGGGCAGGAGACCGTCCCGCTTCAGGCCCGAGACGTCGTCGGGCGTGAGGCCGAAGTCGTCGAGGCCCAGCGCCGGCAGGCAGCTCGGTCGCGCGCGCACATGGAGCCGCAGGTCGCTCCAGGTGTCGAAGAACAGCTTCCGGCGCCCGGGCGCCACGAACGGGGCGAGCGGGATCGGCCGGTCCAGGGTGAGCAGGATGTCGTCGACGTAGTAATCGACGTTCGAGGTGTCGTGCCCGTTGTCGCCGATGAACGAGAACTTGTCGACCGCCGAGCCCGGCTCGTTGAAGGCGTTCGGCTGGGCCCTCAGGGAGACCAGGGTCCCCGCGCGCCCCTCCTCGCGGATCGCCAGGTCGTAGGTGCCGGCGCCGACGTCGTACGCCAGGTCGACCAGGTACCAGGTGAACGGCCGCAGCGGCAGGAGCCGAATCGGGATGCTGTCGGAGTAGTGGTAGAGAGCGCCGCCGCGCGTCTGCAGCCAGAACGCCACGCCCCCCTTCTTGAAGGTGAACCACGCGGGGCCCGCCAGCGCGATGTTCAGCTGCTCGAGCGGGTCGGCCATCATCAGGGCGAAATGGGCGTACAGCGTGCCCGTCTCGCGCAGCGGGAAATACCCCTGCAGCTCCGGGAAGTTGCCGTCGTCCGCCACGTCCCGGATCTCGACGGAGCGGTAGCCGCTGGTGCGGAAGGCGGTCGACAGGTGCACCCGCCCCTTCGCCTTCTCGAACACGGCGAACGTGTCGGGGCCGGTGGCCAGGTCCTCATCGTCGAAGCTGTAGCGGACGAGCGTGCTCGAGGGGGACGCGGCCTCGAGCCGCGCCTGCGGGACGGCGAGAAGCGCCGCCGCCAGCAAGACCGCTGCTACATTGCCGAGCGATAGCGCTCGAGCCATCTTCGCCACTCCGAGATCGCGGCGTCCCGCTCCGCGTCGGAGCCGGACGGGTTGAACCCCTTCGACTGTCCCGTGTGGATGACCAGGGCCCTCAGGGCGATGTCGCGCACCTGCGCCTCGGGGTCGCCGAGCGCGTCGATCAGCCGCTCGAAGAGCCGGAGCTTCTGCGCCTCGCTCAGGTGGATCTGGTCGTGCGCCAGGGCGCACGCCGCCTTGTCGCGGAAGAGCGGATTGTCGTCCCGCCGCATGGTGTCGAGCAGGGCGTCCACGACGTCGGGGTCGCCGCTCACGCGCCCGATCGCCCATTGCGCCTGCAGGCGCAGGCTGTCGTTCTGCGTGTGCAGGTCGCGCATCAGGACGCGCTTGGCCTCGACAGACTTCCAGCCGAGGGCGTAGAAGACCGTGGCGATCGCGGCCCGCTCCGGCTCGCCGGAGCGCTCGTACAGGGACGCGAGGGCCGGCAGGACCGGCGGACCCAGGGCGCGGATTTCGTCGAGCCGTGCATCCGGGAAGACCAGGCCCTTCACCCGGGCCTCGTCGATCGGCGCGGCCGCCAGGCTGGCCAGGACAACGGCGAGCATCACGAGGAGCCGGAGCTTGGGTCGGGCCAGGGCGCACCTCCGAGGTCGTTCCCTGGCAATGTAGGTCCGGCGCGGATCTCCGGGCAACGAGGAACGGCCCCGGAGGCCCGCGAGTTACAGGACCGTCATCGGAAAGAGGAAGGTGAGGTAGACTGCGGAATCCGGAATCCCGGCCAGGGAGGGACCGCACGGTGTCGGAAGGCGGCTGCCGCCAGGGTCACGAGGGGGCGCGAGTGGCGCGTCGCCCGGGCGGAAAGCGGTTCCTGCTCGAGGTCAGGCAGCGCATCGCCACGCTGACCTTCAATCGCCCGCCCGTCAACGTCCTCGACATCATCGCTCTCAGGGAAATGACCGCGGCCCTCAAGCGGGTGGTCGGACGCGAGGACGTCGGCGCCCTGGTCGTGGCGGGGGCCGGCAAGGCGTTCAGCGCCGGGGTGGACGTCGGCGAGCACCGCGCCTCGACGGTGCACGCGATGATTCACGGCTTTCACGATTTCTGCCGCGCTCTCCTCGAGTTTCCCCGGCCGACGGTGGCGCGGGTGCACGGCGCCGCGCTGGGGGGAGGGTGCGAGGTGGTCCTGTGCTGCGACGTCGCCGTGGCCGCCGCTTCGGCCCGCCTGGGGCTGCCGGAAATCTCGCTCGGAGTCTTCCCGCCCCTGGCAGCCGTCCTTCTCCCCCGCGTCTCCCGTCGCGCGGCGGCGAGGCTGGTCCTCCTGGGGGAGGATTTCGAGGCGGAGGCGGCGCTCCGGCTCGGTCTCGTGAGCGAGGTCGTCCCCGACGAGCGGCTCGGCGGGCGCGTCCAGGAGCTGGCGGCCAGGGCGGCGAACCTGTCCTCCGCGGCGCTCTCGCGGGCCCGCCGGGCTCTGCGCCGCGGGGGCGAGGGCTCCTTCGAGGAGGCGCTCCGGGCCGTGGAGGCGATCTACCTGGACGACCTGATGCGGACGGAGGATTCCTCCGAGGGGATCGAGGCCTTCCTGGAGAAGCGGCCGCCCCACTGGAAGCACCGCTGACGGAAGGCCTGGACCCGGCCCGGTACTCGGACAGGCTCCTAGAGCGCCGGAGCCGCCGCCGGCTCGGCCTGCCCGACGAACGCCGCGAGATCGTCCAGGGCGCGGCGGACCAGCGCCGCCTTCTTCTGCTTCTTGTCGCGGATCTCCCGGGGGAGTGGCGGGAGCAGCCCGAAGGCGATGTTGGTCGGCTGGTAGTGGGTCGGATCGGACGACGAGATGTAGCGCGACAGGGCGCCCAGGGCGGTCGTCGCCGGGAAGATGAGGGGCGGCTGGTCCTCCGCCAGGCGGGCGGCGTTGAGTCCGGCGATGAGACCGGAGGCGGCCGACTCGAGGTATCCCTCGACCCCCGAGATCTGGCCCGCGAAAAACAGATCGCGGCGGCGGCGCGCCTGGAAGGTCGGCAGGAGGATCGCCGGGGCGTTGATGTAGGAGTTCCGGTGCACCTGCCCGAGGCGCGGGAACTCGGCGCGCTCGAGGCCGGGGATCATCCGGAAGACCCGGACCTGCTCGCCGAACCTGAGATGGTTCTGGAAGCCGACCATGGAATAGAAGTCGGCCGCCAGGTTGTCCTGACGGAGCTGGACGACGGCGAACGGCTGGCGGCCGGTCTTCGGATCGACGAGGCCGACCGGCTTCATCGGCCCGAACGCCAGGGTGTCGCGCCCTCGCCGGGCCATCTCCTCGATCGGCAGGCAGCCTTCGAAATAGAAAATCTCCTTCTCGAAGTCGTGCGTCGGCGCCTCGGCCGCGGAGAGGAGCGCCTGGTGGAAGGCGTCGTACTCCGTCTCGGTCAAGGGGCAGTTCAGGTAGTCCTCCCCCCCCTTGCCGTAGCGCGAGGCGCGGAAGACCTTCGCCAGGTCGATCGAATCGGCGTCGACGATCGGCGAGATGGCGTCGAAGAAGTACAGGTAGTCGCGCCCGGTGAAGGAGGCGATCGCGGAGGCGATGGCGTCCGATGCCAGGGGCCCGGTCGCCACGATCGCCGGTCCCTCGGCCGGGATGGCGCGCACCTCGCCTCGGACGATCCGGACGTTCGGGAGCGCCTCGATCGCCTCGGTCACGCCGCGGGCGAAGCGTTCCCGGTCCACCGCCAGGGCCCCGCCGGCCGGCACCTTGACCGAGTCGGCGACCCTGATGATGAGCGAGTCGCAGCGACGCATCTCCTCCTTGAGCAGGCCGGACGCCGTGTCGAGCAGGTTCGACTTGAGCGAGTTGGAGCACACGAGCTCGGCCAGGTCGGAGGTGGCGTGGACGGGCGTCCCCTTGACCGGGCGCATCTCGTGCAGCTCGACGCGCAGACCGCGGCGCGCCGCCTGCCAGGCCGCCTCCGAGCCGGCGAGCCCTCCTCCAACGATGATGATTCGCGATCCGCCCACGTGGCGACGCTCCCGGGTGATGTGAGACTCCCGCGCCAGGGTTGTCCGCGCGGGTATTGGGCCTGAAGAAGAGCGGGATTATAGCATGCGGGGATCCGAGGACGGCGCCACCAGGAGCCGGCCCGATACTCGGACCGGCTCCCGGGAGGACGCGAGGGCCGCGGTCAGTTGGCCGCGCCGACCTGATGGGCGAGGGCCCTGAACTCGGCCCTGCCGGCCTCGTCCGGCAGCGCGGCCTCGACCGTCATGGCGTCCGGCTGGCCGGACATGAAGAGAAGAACGGCGAACCCGACGAGGATCTCGGGTGCCGTGAACCGGCAGTGGCCGTAGCGGGCGATCGGGATGTTGACGTGGCGGCCGAACGACCCGGTGAGCAGCGTCTTGAGCGTGTAGAGCGGCTGATGCCAGTAGGGAATGATCGGGTCGCCGGTCGTGTGCAGAGTGACCAGGGGGCGCGACAGGCGGCCGGACGTCTGGTAGCCGGTCTGGATCGCGCCGAGGGCCGAAAACTCGGGAAGGAAGCGCGCGACCCCCCGGTTCAGCGCCGCATCGTCGTCCGAGCCCCTGTACGTGCGGAACATGTTCCCGAACGGCTGGCCGCCGAGCTTGGCCCGGACGTCGTTCGTGCCGAACACCACGTACCAGGCGAGCCCGAGGATCGTCTCCTCGACGGTGGCCGGATCGGCCGGGTCCACGGAGGCGCGGGTGACGGCCAGGAGCTGCCGGGCGGCGTCGGGGTTCGCGACGACGGCCGCCCGGATGGCCGGCTCGTAGACGGCGAAGAAGTCGTCGATGACCGGGGCGGGGACGTCGACCGCGCTCCCGGGGAGGACTCCGGGAAAGAAATAGTCGAAGACGACGCGGAAATCGCCGTCGTAGTTGAGCTGTCCGCGGAAATCCCCGATCGGGCCGCAGGCCGACAGGCCCCCGGCGAAGACGTCCGGGCGCCGCTCGACGGCGAGGGCCGTCACCAGCCCTCCCTCCGAAGGTCCGACCAGAAAGACGCGTCGCGCCCGACCATGGGCCGTGGCGAAGAGGCTCACCAGGTCGACGACGTCGTCGATCCCCTGCACGACCGCCAGGCCGTTCGTGGCGTAGCTCGTGGTGGCGAAGGCGAAGCCGATGGAATTGACCAGCTCCGGCACGGACGTCCCGTCCGGCAGTTGGAGCTGGTCCTCCGGGATTCCGACCGGTTCGTTGAACCCGACGTAGCCGTGCGCGTAGATGACCAGGTCGCCGTTCCAGGTCTGGGGCATGCAGATGCGGTAGATCGCCCCGCTTGCCTGCGTGCCGTCCGGGTCGCAGGTGCTGACGGCGGCGGTGGCCGGACCGAGCATTGCGAGAGCGAGCAGCAGAAGGACCGGCAGCGTCCGGGTCGGCCCAGCCATGGAATTCCCCGTAGATTGTGGACACCTTACCTCCGAAGCCGGCTCCCGTCAATTACAATGGGCCGGACGGCGGGGCCGGATGCCCGCAATGTCCCGCGCGAGGAACCGATGGGCCCGACGAAGAAGATCGCCGTCGTCACAGGTGCCAATCGCGGCATCGGCTTTGAAGCCTGCCGCCAGCTGGCGCGCCGCGGCATGAAGGTCATCCTCGCGGCGCGCGACGAGGCGAAGGGGCGGGCCGCGGCGGACAGTCTGAGGCACGAAGGGCTCGACGTCGAATTGGGCCGCCTGGACGTGGCCGACGCCGAGAGCGTCGGCGAGTTCGCCCGCCGGATCGAGACGGAGCACGGGCGGGTCGACGTGCTGGTGAACAACGCCGGGATCATGCTGGAGAAGCACACCTCGGCAGAGCGGGGCTTTCCGACTGTCTTCGCGGCGCGGATCGAAACCCTGCGGGAGACGATGGAGACGAATGTCTACGGGGCGCTCCGGGTCACCCAGGCGCTCCGGCCGCTCCTGCCGGACACGGGGGACGGGGCGCGCATCATCAATGTCTCGTCCGGCATGGGCCAGCTGAGCGACATGAACGGGGGCTACGCCGCCTATCGCATCTCGAAGGCGGGGCTCAACGCGCTGACCCGCATTCTCGCCGACGAGCTGAAGGGGACCGCCATTCGAGTGAATTCGATCTGCCCCGGCTGGGTCAAGACCGAAATGGGCGGGGCGGGGGCCCACCGCTCCACGGAGCAGGGGGCGGACACCATCGTCTGGCTGGCGACGGCGCCCAAGGTCCCGACCGGCGGCTTCTTCAGGGATCGGAAGGCGATTCCCTGGTGAGCCGGCGCTGCCTGAAGAAGGAGGACAGCCGGCGCCCCGGCCTCGCAGGCGCGTCTCCGCCCGTCCCGTAGCCGAGCTCCGCCAGAAGATCCCCCGCCACCGCCTCGAACCGTCTCCGCATGTCGGCCCCCATGTCGCGCTTCCACCTCTCGACGCCCGACGGATCGGGCGGCCGGCTCTCCGGGTCCTGCCGCTCGTGGAAACGCTCCATGTTCGAATCGTACGGAAGGTCGATGAACTCGCACACGCGGCGCAGCTCGGCCGGCGGGTCGGTGATCAGCCGCTCGTAGCGGACCTCGAGGTAATGCGCGCACCCTTTCGCCAGCATCCGCGTCTTCAAGATACGTGCGCGCCAGTCGGCGGCGAGCGCCTCGATCTCGCCGTCCGGGGCGAACCAGAGGCCGGTCACCGACAGCGCGGCGTCGCGGCCGTCCCGGATCACCTGGATGAAGCGGGCCTCGGGGAGGACCGACTGGATCGCGTCGAGGTGCGCCCCGTACGCCGGCGTCCGGTCCCCCCAGCGCGGCTTTCCGAGGCGCGCGGCGCAGAGACGATAGAAGGCCCGCACTCCCTCGCCCAGGTCGAACGGCTCGATCGCCGCCAGGGCCGTATCAAATTCCTCGGACTCCAGGTGGAAGCCGCTCCAGGCGGGCGACAGCGTCACGATCCGGAAGAAGGCCTCGCGCCCGTCCGCCATGCCGGCGGCGAGGATCCTCCGGGCGTCGGGGACGAACCCCGTCTCCGCCGGAATCGACAGATCGGGGTGGGAGTCGAGCATCTGACGAAGGAGGGTCGTCCCGGAACGGGGCACGCCTACAATGAACGGGAATGGTGGACGCATGGAAGGGGGCATTGTACAGCGGGAGTTCATTCCGGGCGATCCGAGGTGAGACATGACGAAGAATTTTCTGATGGGCCTCATGGTGGCCCTGGCCCCGATTTCGACGCCGCACCCGTCGGAGCGGCCGGTGCACACCTTCTCGATCGTGGCGCGCGATCCCGGGACGGGGGAGATGGGCGTCGCCGTGCAGTCCCACTGGTTCAACGTCGGCTCGATCGTGCCGTGGGCCGAGGCGGGCGTCGGCGCGGTGGCGACCCAGTCGTTCGTCGATCCGGCCTACGGCAAGCTGGGGCTCGACCTGATGCGCGCCGGCCGGAGCGCTCCCGACGCGCTCAGGGCCCTCCTGGCCGGCGACGAGGGGCGCGAGGTGCGCCAGGTGGCGATGATCGACGCGCAGGGGCGCGTGGCGGCGCACACCGGCGGAAAGGATATCCAGGCGGCCGGCCACATCGTCGGGGCGAACTACTCGGTCCAGGCGAATCTGATGCTGAGCGATGCCGTGTGGCCGGCCATGTCGCGCGCCTTCGAGGCGACGAAGGGGGATCTCGCCGAGAGGATGCTGGCGGCGCTCGACGCGGCGCAGGCGGCGGGAGGGGACATCCGCGGCCGGCAATCGGCGGCCCTCGTCGTCGTGGCCGGCAAGCCGACCGGGAGGTCGTGGGACGACCGTCTCTTCGACCTGCGCGTGGACGACAGCCCCGAGCCGCTCCATGAGCTCCGCCGACTGGTCACCCTGCAGCGCGCCTACGGCCACATGAACGCCGGCGACCTGGCGGTGGAGAAGAAGGACAACGACCGCGCGCTCTCCGAATACGCCGCCGCCGCGAAGCTCGTGCCCGACAGCGCGGAGATGGTCTACTGGTGGGCGGTGGCCCTGGTGAACATGGGGCGGGTCGACGAGTCTCTGCCGCTTTTCCGCAAGGTGTTCGCCATGGACAGGAACTGGGCGACCCTGACGCCCCGCCTGCCACAATCGGGCCTCCTCCCCGACGACCCGAAGCTCATCGACCGGATCGTCAAGGCGGGTAAGGACTGAGTCATGCGGCCGACGGCCAAGGAGCCCGTGCTGGCCGCGGTCCTGGCTCTTGTCGCGCTGACCCGATCGGCCGCGGCGGACAGCCGGCCACGCGGTGCCTCGCCCGGCCCCGCCCCCCCGGCGGCACGGCACCAGGCTCGTCCCATGGTGCTCGAGGATGTCGTCGCCTTCAAGACGATCGCCGACATCCGGGTGTCCCCCGACGGCAGGACGGCGGTCATCGAAGTGCGCGCGGCCAGCCTGGAGGAGAATCGCTTCGCAACCGATCTCTTCATGGTCGACCTCGCCGGGGAGGCCGCGGTGCGGCCGCTCACTTTCTCGAAGGGGCCGGACGCCCACCCGCGATGGTCCCCGGATGGCCGGCGCATCGGTTTCCTCTCCGACCGCGGCGGCACGACGCAGGTCTGGGCCCTGCCGCGCGACGGCGGCGAGGCCCTGCCCCTGACCGCGCACGCGCAGCCGATCGCCGATTTCGAGTGGGCCCCCGACGGACGGCGACTGCTCGTGCTGTCCGCCGACCCCCCGAGCGCCGAAGCGGAGAAGCGCACGAAGGAGAAGGACGACGGCTACCTTCTGGGCGAGGAATGGAGGAACGACCGCCTGTTCGTCACCGAGGTTCCGGCCGGATCGCCGACGGAGGCCCTCCAGGCGGCGGGGGCCCCGCCGGCGGCCGGCGGCCTCAGGCCCCTGACCGACGGGCGACGGCACGTGCGCGAGGGGGCGGTGTGGTCGCCCGATGGCGGCCGCATCGCGTTCATCTCGACGCCCAGCGCGGAAGAGGACTCCTGGGAGGAGGGCAAGGCGCAGGTCGTGACCGTCGCGACCGGCGAGGTCACCGACGTCCGCGGTGGCGATCGGGCGACGGCGCCGGCGTGGTCGCCCGACGGGCGCTGGCTGGCCTTCATCCGGCCGTACGACGGGCAGGGGATCTCGCGCGCGGATCTGTTCCTGTGGCCGGCGGTCCCCGAGGTCTGCAGGGCGGGTGACGATGCGGCGTGGGACGCGACGGCGCCCCTGGACCGCGAGGCGGAGGAGATCAGGTGGAGCGCCGACAGCGCGGCGGTCGACGTCTTCTACAGCGAGGGAGCGGTGCACGCCATGGCCCGCGTCCAGATCGTCGGTGCCTCGAAGCCGATCGAGATCGGCCGTGCCGGCGCCTTCGTGAAGGGGCCTCCGAGGGTCGTCTGGGCCCCCGGGCACACGATCAACCTGCCGCAGCGCGCCGGCCTCGGCTGGGTCTACGTCCGGGGCGATCGTCCGGCCGAGGTCTGGAAGGCGGTCCCGCCGAAGGCGGGGCGCCCGCTGACCGTTCTGAACGAGGCCGCCGGCCGGCTCGACCTTCCGGTCATCGAGACGGTCCGCTGGCCGGGACCCGTCGGGCCGATCGAGGGGGTGCTCGTCAGGCCAAGCGTCCTTCCGGCCTCCCGCCGCTATCCGCTGATCCTGAGACCGCACGGGGGCCCGCGCAGCCATTCGACGGTCGACTTCGACCCGCAGGCCGCCTGGTTCGCCGCCAGGGGATATCTCGTCCTGAAGCCGAACTTCCGAGGCAGCACCGGGTACGGTGACGCGTTCACCCGGGCCAACGTCGCCGACTGGGGCGACGGGCCGCTGGGGGACGTCCTGAGCGGCGCCGACGATCTGATCGCCAGGGGGCATCGCCGACGGGGCGCGCCTCTTCTGGTACGGCTGGAGCTACAGTGGGTATCTCGCGAACTGGGCGATGGCGCACACCGATCGCCTGCGCGCGGCGGTGAGCGGCGCGGGGGTGGCCGATCTCCGCATGCAGTACATCCTGAGCGACGCGCGGCGCTGGAGGTTCGACTACTTCGGGGGAAGCCCGTTCACGGGACACCAGGCGATCTACGAGAAGGAGTCTCCGATCACCCACGTCGCCTCGGCCAGGGTGCCGACGCTGTTCATCACCGGCGAGAAGGACGAGCGATGCCCGCTGCCGCAGAGCCTGATGATGCACCGCGCCCTCGCCGACCTGGGAGTCGACACGGCGCTTCTGATCTATCCGCGCGAGGGGCACGAGTTTTCGGAGCCGCGGCACATCCTCGATCGCCTGCGCCGGGCCGCGGAGTGGTTCGAGAAGCACGATCCGGCGCGCGGGGGTTGATTCCGGGGGCGGGGGAACGAATATTGGCTGCATGAGCGCCCGAGCGGCCCTGGTCGCGATCCCGATCCTGTCCCTCCTCGTCTCGACCGCGGTCGAGCCTGGCGTGAAGTACGGCGACGCCGTCCCGGCCGTCATCCGGCCTTCCGACCTCGAGCGAATCCAGCGGGTGCTGCACCTGGCGCGCTTCTCGGTCATCGCGGCGGTGCGCCTCGGTGCCGAGGAGGGGCGCGAGGCGGTGATCGCCGAGCCGCTCACGGACGAGGCGCTCGCCAAGGTGAAGGCCGCCTGCGAAGCGGGCGGATTCTGCCCCGATCCGGTCGGCTTCGTGGCCGCGCGCGTCCGGATCGTGGTCCTGGATGGGCCGGATGTCGTGCCGGTCGTGACCATCGAGAAGGAGGCGCAGTACCGGGGGAGACGCCTGGTCGATCTGGAAGGGCTTGGGCTCGGGGGGAACATCCTGGGCTGGAACGGTCGCGCCGAGGCGGCAAACGGCCACGTCGCGCTCGCCTTGACCCCCATCACCGAGATCGACGGCGGCCGGGCCGGCGCGGGTCTCGACCCGCCCGTGCTCATCCGCTGGAACCCGGATCGCAACCGCTTCCAGACCTACGACTGTGTCAGGGCGGAGGACGACGCGGTCCGTTGCGGCTTTCAGGACGAGCCTTCGGACTGAAGCCCGTCGGGTGCTTAGACCCCGCCGTTCGCGGGCGGCGGCGGCGAAATCGTGATCGCCCTCTCCGGGTTCTTGAGCGAGCAACCGAACACGGGTGCGCGGTGTTGGCCGGTCGGATCCCCGCGGAGGAGCGACGCGATGGCGTCGGCCCCCGGATTGTCCCCCTCGTGGCCGCGAGCCTGTGTGATCCCCCCCTCGAAGAGCAGGCGCCCGTAGGGGGAATAGAGCAGGGTCAGGCCGGAGGTGACCGCGCCGAACAGGGCGCTCTCGCGGCCGTTCGCGTCGATCGCGACCTCCACGCCCGGGATCGCCGCCGCGGTCCGCCAGAGATCGGTCTGCGTCCAGTCGCCCTCGACCCCGGCCGGGAGGAGGAAGAGCACGTGCGCCAGGAAGAGACCCTGGGTCCGGGCCATCAGGCGATCGAGCTCATGGATGCTGGCCCGGGTGCAGGGGCAGTGAGGGTGGACCAGCATGACCAGAGTGGCGCGATCCGATTCGGGGTGGATGGACGAGCCGGCGGGCCAGGTACTGGGCGCGGACCCGGCGGCGCCAGGGGACCGGGCGTATGCCCAGAGGCCCGCCATCCCGGCGCCGACGACCAGGAGCCACAGCACGCCGCAGGCGACGACCAGGAGATCGCTCCCGCGCTGATATCGCATGAATTGAACTTAGGGCCCGGGGGGACCCCCGGCAAGAGCGTCAGGAGTTGACGGCCTTCTTGTAGCCGCACCCCTCGTGATCGCAGAACAGGGTGGTGCCGTCCTTCTTGGTGATCTTCTCGAGGACGTAGGGGTTGCCGCACGAGGGGCAGCGCTCGGCCACGGGGCGGTACCAGGTCACGAAATCGCACTTGGGGTAGTTGTTGCAGCCGAAGAAGACCCGCCCGCGGCGCGAGCGCCGTTCGACGATCCGGCCGCCGCACCCGTCACGCGGGCAGTCGAGGCCGACCTCCTTCAGCTTGATGTACTTGCACTCGGGGTAGTTCGAGCAGGCGGTGAATTCGCCGAAGCGGCCGTCCTTGACGGCGAGGGGCTTCCCGCACTGCGGGCATTTCTCCTCGAGGATCCGATCCGGCTTCTTGGTGACCGTGATCTTCCCTTCCCGGTCCATGGCGATCTTCTTCGTGTTGCGGCACTTCGGGTAGGCGGAGCAGGCGATGAACGGCCCGAAGCGCCCCTTGCGCAGGACCATCGCCGAGCCGCACTTCTCGCAGGTGCCGTGGACCTCGGGGATGGCCGGAGTCTCGACGGCGCCGCCCGCCGCGGTCCCCGCCTTGCCGCCGTTGCCATTGACGACGGTGGTGATCTCCTGCGTGTTCTTGCAGTCCGGGTAGCCGGAGCAGGCCATGAAGCGCCCGTAGCGGCCCCACTTGATCACCATCGGCTTGCCGCACTTCTCGCAGGTGCGGTCGGTCGGCTCCTCCATCTTCTTGATGTTTTCCATGTTGGCGGTGGCCGCCTTGAGGTCCTTGCTGAACTGCTTGTTGAACCCCTTCAGGGCGTCCACGTAGTCCAGCCGGCCCTCCTCGATCTCGTCGAGCTCCTCCTCCATCCGGGCGGTGTACTTGACGTCGAGGATGTCCGCGAAGTGCTGCACCAGGAGATCGGTCACCGTCAGCCCGAGCTCGGTCGGGACGAACTTCCCTTCGACCTTCTCCACATAATCGCGCGTCTGCAGGGTTGACAGGATGGTGGCGTAGGTCGAGGGGCGGCCGATGCCGTTCTCCTCCATCTCCTTCACCAGGGACGCCTCGGTGAAGCGGGGGGGCGGCTGCGTGAAGTGCTGCTTCGGGTCAAGCTTCTGGAGCTTGAGCCGTTCCCCCTCCGCCAGAGGCGGCAGGGCCCGGGACGCGTCGTCCTCCTCCGGGGCGTCCGGCGAGTCCTTGCGGCTCTTCTCGACGATGTCCTGGTAGACCGCCAGGTAGCCGGCGAACTTCATGGTCGATCCGGTGGCGCGGAACACGCACGGCCCGGCCTCGATGTCGGCGGTGGTCACGTCGAACACGGCCTGCTTCATCTGCGAGGCGACGAAGCGGTTCCAGATCAGGCTGTAGAGCAGGAACTCGTCCTTCTGGAGGTATTTCTTCACGAGGTCGGGGGTCAGGTCCATCGAGGTCGGGCGGATCGCCTCGTGCGCCCCCTGGGTCATCTTGGCTGTCTTGAAGTAGCGCGGCTCCTCGGGCAGGAACTCGGGGCCGTGCGCCTTGACGATGTAATCGCGCACCTCCTGCATCGCCTCGGGGGCGATGCGGGTCGAGTCGGTCCTCATGTAGGTGATGAGACCGACGGTGCCGAGGTCTCCGAGGTCCATTCCTTCGTACAGGCGCTGGGCCAGGGTCATCGTCTTGCGGACGGTGAAGCCGAGCTTGCGGGAAGCGTCCTGCTGGAGCTTGCTCGTGATGAAGGGGGGGACCGGGTTCTTCTTCTTTTCCTTCGACTCGACCGAGCGGACGACGAAGTCCGCCCCCTTGAGCGAGGCGACCGTGGCGTCGGTCTCGGCCTGGGTCTTGAGGTCGGCCTTCCTGTCGCCGATCTTCGCGAGGCGCGCCTCGAACGGGGGCGGCTCCTTGGCCTCGAGCAGCGCGCCCAGCGTCCAGTACTCCTCCGGCTTGAACGCCTGGATCTCGCGCTCGCGCTCGACCACGATGCGCAGGGCCACGGACTGCACGCGCCCGGCCGACAGGCCCCGCCGCACCTTGTCCCACAGGAGCGGGCTCACCTTGTAGCCCACCAGGCGATCGAGAATCCGCCGCGCCTGCTGCGCGTCGACCTTGTTGGAGTCGATCTTCTGCGGGTGGTCCATGCCGTGCTGGACCGCGCGCTTGGTGATCTCGTTGAACATGACGCGGTGCAGGTTCTTGTTGGTTTTCTTCAGGACCTCGGCCAGGTGCCAGCAGATCGCCTCCCCCTCGCGATCGGGGTCGGGGGCGAGGTAGACCTTCTCCGCCGTCCCGGCCGCCTTCTTCAGCTCGTCCATCACCTTCTTGCGGCCGGGGAGGATCTCGTAGGTCGGCTTGAAGTCCTTCTTCTCGTCGACACCCAGGCTCTTCTTCGGCAGATCGCGCACGTGGCCCATCGAGGCCTTGACGGTGAAGTTCCTGCCGAGAAACTTGTTGATCGTTTTCGCCTTGGCCGGCGACTCGACGATGACCAGCGACTTCTTCAATCTCTCTCCTTCGCTCCTGCGCCGGGCCCCGGCCCGGGCGCTCTATCTTTTGAAAATAGTGGCTGTCGTCAAATTTTGCAAGCCGTCGCCTGAAACCGGCGGCCCGGGAGCTGCCGGACGAGCCCCTTGAGCTCCAGCTCGAGCAGCGTCGCGAGCAGCGCCCCGGGCGCCATCGCGCACGCCTCGCCGAGCCTCTCGATGCCGATCCCGCGCGTCCTGGGGATCTGGTCGAGAACGCGCTTCTCGGCCGACGCCAGATCCGCCGCCGCTTCCCGGGCGGCGCGCGCCTCCGTCCCGACGGGCCCGAGGCCGGGAAGAGGCTCCTGCGGCGATCGCCACCGCGCGATCGACCCGGCCGCCTCGACGATCTGCGGGGCCAGGTCCTCGAGCACGTCCGCCGCGCCGCGACACAGGAGCGCGCCGGACCTCAGGAGCTCGTTCGTCCCAAGGGCGTTCGGCTCGTCCACCGAGCCGGGGACGGCGTAGACCGCCCGCCCCTCGTCGGCCGCCAGATCGGCGGTGATGAGCGAGCCGCTTCCCCGCGCCGCCTCGACCACCACGGTCCCCCACGTCAGGGACGCGATGATCCGGTTGCGCTCCGGGAAGTTCCGCCGCAGCGGCGCCGACCCGAAAGGAAACTCGGTGACGACGGCGCCGCGCGCCACGATCGATTTCGCCAGCGAGCGGTGCTCGACCGGGTAGATCCGGTCCAGCCCCGATCCCAGGACGGCGATGGTCCGTCCGCCGCCCTCCAGGGCCCCCCGGTGCGAGGCGGCGTCGATGCCGCGCGCCAGGCCGCTCACCACGGTGAACCCGGCCGCGGCGAGCCCGCGCCCCAGGTCGCCCGCGACCTGGAGCCCGAGGGGCGTCGCGCGGCGCGATCCGACCACCGCGACGGCCAGGACATCCTCCGGCCGCAGGTCGCCCCAGACGTACAGGACGAGCGGCGGATCCGACGAGGCGCGCAAGAGTGGCGGATAGCTCTCGTCCTGCAGGGTCAGGACGGCGGCGCCCTGTCTTCTGGCTCGATCCAGCTCCTCGCGGGCGTCCTTTTCCCATTCTTTCGGCAGCCCGGAAGGGAGCGCGTCCAGAATCGAGGAAGGGCCGTCCGTGACCCCGCGTCCGGCGCGGCCGAAGAGTCGCTGCCGCATGCCCGGGTTTTCGGCGAAGCGCCTGTTCAACGCGGCCCACAGCAGGGCCGGGTGTTCCACGGAACCTCGCAGACGACGCGGAGGGGCAGTGACGTTACCAGCCCAAGCCGCGCTTGTCAAGGCGAACCAGTCAAGGCGAACCAGGTTGACGGGTGGACGTTTCAGGCGTATATGCCCGGTACAGAGGATCCGTCGACCGCCTTCCCGAGCGCCGCCAGAACAGGCCCGGCCTGCGCGACCGGGCCCACGGAGGAAAGACGATCAACTCCACGTCCCGCAGGAAGGGAACGGCCACGCTCGCCCGCGCCCTGTCGGCCGCGGCGCTGCTGCTGGCGGGCGCCGGCGGCCTCGCCCGGACGGCCCCTCCGTCCGGGCTGGTCCTCGTCTCGGCCGACTACAGGGACGGGGATGGGGACGGCGACATCTTCCCCGACACCGGCGAGACCGGGCGCCTCAGCCTGGTCGTGCGCAACAACGGCCCCTCTCTCGACGGAGTGCTCGCGACGCTGAGCACGACCGACCCTGACGTCGCTTGCATCCTCGAAGGGGGCGTGGCCCTCGGGACGTTCCCGGCGGGAACCAGCATCACCATCGGGAGCCTGGCCCCCGGAACGGCCGGGCTGAGCTTCCGCGCCAGCGACAGCCTGCAATCGTCCTCCGCCTCCGACCCGGCCCGCATCGACCTGTGCGTGACGGTGAGCGCATCCGATCCTCCCGGATTCGCGCAGAGGCTCTGCTTCTCCCTCCTCGCCGACCTCGATGCGATTGGGGGTGGAGGGGTCTTCGTCCCCGGCCCGGACGGGGTCGCGGGTACCGTGGACGACGGCGTCATCCTCGAGAATTTCGACACCGATCGCGACGGCGACGGCGTGCTCAATCTCGGGGATCGCCCCGCCGGGACACCTGGCGCCCTCAACGACACGATCGGAGTCTGGGTCGGGAACAACCCGGGCGGGCTCAATCCGATCGAAGTCGTCGGCTGCGGCGGATTCCAGGTCCCGCCGCAGGACCCGGAATGTCGGATCGATCCGGACTACGACATGGACTGGCACCTGCATTGCCCGCCCGGGAGCACGGACTGCGCCGTGTCCCGGCCCGATCACCAAACGCCGACTGGTGGCGGCCTGGCCTTCGACGGCGTCGCCTCCCTTCACTGGGGATTCCACCCGCTCGACGCGACGGATGTCTATGGGATGAGCACCACGCGCTTCCGGCAGGTGACGGCGTTCATGACCAATCCGATCAACCTGGCGTTCGCCCCGCCCCGAGGGTCCCTCGAGCTCTCCTTCTTCCACATCGTCTCACTGATGGACAACAACTCTATCGGCTTCCCGCCGGGTCAGGCCTCGGACTACGGCAACGTCCAGGTGCAGGTCGATCTCGGCCCCGACCCGGCCGTCGACCAGTGGGGCTACTGGGATCGACTCGTGCCGTTCGAGAACGCGTACGACCATGTCCCGTACATCTGGTCGGCGTTCGGAATCTCCCCGACCTACTGCAACTTCACGCCGATCGACGGCGGCCCCGACGGGGCCGCGCCGCGCGGCTACAAGGAGTTGACGTGCTATCCGTCCGGCGTCTGGTCGCATTGCGGCAACGTCGATTCGCGATATGGGTACACGTTTCAGTGCGCCGGCCCCGGTCTTGCAGGAACGGTCGGATCCGGTCTGTGGGTGCAGAGCAGGCTCAATCTCGATCCGTATCGCGGGGCGCGGGTCAGGATCCGATGGGTTGCCCAGTCCTGGGAGTTCGACTGCTGCGGGTACTCCTACCACGAGCTGAACTCCTCCTGGGACAGCCCGGACGATGACGGCTGGTGGCTCGATCAAATCGTCGTCAACGGCGCGCTCGAGTCCCAGGCCGCGGCGACCGTGGACGACGATGCGCCCCCCGCCGGGAGCGACGACGTGTCCGATCTGGCCATCCGCTTTTCGAGCGATCTCGGCAGGGGGTCCGGGACGGTCACCTGGAGAACGTCGTCCGAGTGCGACCTCACGGGATTCAACGTGATCGTCCGTGACGCCCACGATCGGCGCGTCCAATTGAACAGCGTCCTCATTCCGTGCGAGGCGTGCGTCACGGGGGAGGGCCGCTCGTACGCCTACCCGGTCCCCAAGCACAAGAGCGGGCGCAACCTCTTCCTCGAGGTCATCCACCTGAGCGGGGTCGTCCGGACCGTCGGCCCCGCGCTGAGGGAGTAGCCGCGTCCCTTTACACGCCAATCTCTCCAGCGTAGGATCGGGCCGACGTTGAGGTGATTTCCTCCGGAGGGAGCCACGGATCCGCTGCCGACTCCGGAATGAGGCCACCTCTACTCATGTCGACTGCGCCCGACGCCGCGACCCTGGATCGCTTCAGCCACAAACTTCATGGAACCCGCAACCAGTGGGGATCTTTCGGGAGCCGGCTTACGGTATAAGGTGTCGCGCATGCCGGCCTGCCCGTGGGCGCTCCTGCTCTGTCTCGCGCTTCTGGTGACCCCGGGCACCGCGGCCTTCCAGGAGAGCGGGCCGCGCCCGGGCGCCCGGCACGGCGCCCCGATCGAAGTGGTCGCGCGCGCCCGGGACGGACGGTTCTGGGTCCGGGCCGATTCGAGTGGCACCGGCCGGCCACCCGGGGGCGGCCCGACCCGGCCGATGTTCGTCAAAGGGGTCAACATGGGCGTGGCGCTGCCGGGCCGCTTCCCGGCGGAGTTCCCGCATGACGGCCCGACCTACGGCGGCTGGTTGCGCGACGTCAGCGAGATGGGCGGCAACGCGGTACGTCTCTATACGCTTCTGCCGCCGGCGTTCTACGCGGCGCTCCTGAGTCACAACAGCACCAGGGGATCGAGACCGCTCTGGCTGCTGCAGGGGGTGTGGACCGAGCTGCCCGAGAGAGGCGACTACGACGGCGGCCCCTTCGTGCAGGGATTCCGGGAGGAGATCAGAAGGGTGGTGGACGCGGTGCACGGCCATCTCGACCTCCCGGCGCGTCCCGGGCACGCGTCCGGGGCCTGGCGCGCCGACGTGTCGCGCTTCACCCTCGCGTACGTCCTCGGCCGTGAGTGGGAGCCGCACTCGGTGCGGAGCTATGACGCCCGGTTCTCGAGGGCGGACAGGGCGTCCTTCCTGGGCGACTACTTCACGGCACGGATCGAGGATGGCGCCACGCCGTTCGAGCAGTGGCTCGCCCGGACGATGGACTTCACGGTGGGCTACGAGACCGGGACCTACCGCCAGCAGCGGCCGATCTCGTTCGCCAGCTGGCCGACCCTCGACCCGCTGCGCCACCCGACCGAGTCGACCCCCGCCGAGGAGGCTGAGGCCCTGGGGCGCCGGGGTGAAGCCGACCAGGCGGACATGATCCGCGAGTACGAGGAGTGTGAGGACTGCGTGTCGGTCGACTCGACGCACATCGTACCGACGGCGAGCGCCCGGGGAGGGCTGTTCGCCACCTACCACGCCTATCCTTATTATCCCGACTTCATGAACCAGGACCCCGCCTACGGCCGCGCCCGCGATTCGCAGGGCCCGAGCAACTACGTCGGCTACCTGCGCGATCTCAAGCGCCATCATGGCGCGCAGCCGGTCCTGATCGGCGAGGTGGGCGTGCCGAGCAGCCGCGGCGTCGCCCACCGGCAGCCGCAGGGATGGCACCACGGAGGCCATTCGGAGCGCGAGATGGGGGAGATCGACGCGCGCCTGGTGCGTGACATCCACGAGGCGGGGCTCGCGGGCGGGGTCCTGTTCGCGCTCCTGGATGAATGGTTCAAGAGGAGCTGGCTGGTCTCCGATTTCGAGCGGCCGGCGGAGCGCAAGCCCCTGTGGCTCAACGTCCTCGACCCCGAAGAGCATTACGGCATCCTGGCCGCGCGCCCCGGCGAGAACGGCTGGAAGGTGACGATCGACGGCAGGCCGGGGGACTGGAACGGTGTCGCGCCGCTTCTGTCCCGACCCGAAGGGGGGCCCGAGCGGCGTTTCGGGGACGGGCACGACGCCGCCCGGACGCTCCGCGGGCTGTGGGTGACCTCCGACGAGGCCTATCTCTACATCCGGCTGGACGTCGATCGCCTGGACGCCGACGGGGACGGGGCCCCCGACTGGGGCCGCGCGGCGTACCTCATCGGGATCGACACCTACGATCCGGACCGCGGGGACCATCGCCTGCCGATCGGCGACCGGGCCGCGTCCCCCTCCGGACTCGAGTTCTGCGTCATCCTCGACGGAGCGGACACCGCGCGACTCCTCGTGGACGTGCCGTACGACATCCAGACGCACCGGCACAGGAGGCCGTACGGTTCGGTCCGCAACGACGACGGCCGCTTCATGGAGATCAGGGCCGAGACGAACCGCAGGCGCGTGGCGCGCGACGGAGGGACCGTCCCGGCCTTGCAGTGGAACCTCTCGCCGCTGCTGCACGCCTCGATGAACGCGCGCGATCGCGATCACTCGACCCTCGCCGACTGGCGCGCCGGCGCGGACGGCAACCTCATCGAGGTGCGCCTGGGCTGGGGGCTCCTGAACGTGACCGATCCGTCGTCCCGCCGCGTCCTGCATGACGGGGCGGCGGTCCGCGGCGAGGTCGGCACGGTCGAGACGCCGGGCTTCCGCTTCTACGTCGCCGCGGTCGAGCCGGAAGGGCCGGCCGGCGGCCCCACCCCGATCGCCGCCCGGCTGGCCGATCGCCTACCGCCGGGAGACCTCGAGCGGCCCGGGGACCTGCCGATCTACGCCTGGCCCGCCTGGGACCGACCCACCTACCGGGTGGAACGAAAGGAGGCCTGGGAGATCCTGAGGCGCGGGCTCGCGACGATTCCGTCGGGCGGGGAGGCGCGATGACACGCGGCGGTCGGGCCGTCGGGCCGGCGTGGCTCGTCGCGGCCGCGGCGCTGGCGTTCCACCCCGCGACGATGGCGGCGCCGCCGCAAACGGTCGCGGGGACGCCCGCAAGCACCCGGCCGGTCGCCGACATCGTCCGCGAGGCCGACCAGGCGTTCGCGCGGGAGGACTTCAAGACGGCGCGCCCCCTGTACGAGGAGGCGGTCAGCCGGCAGCCGGATCACCTGCGCTCGCTGGTGCGCGCGGGACTGATCGAGTCGTGGGACGGCGCCCTCGACCTGGCTGCGGAACACTACCGCCGCGCCGTCGAGATCGCGCCGGACGACTTCGACGCCCGGCTCGGGCTGGCGCGCGTCCTGGCCTGGTCGAAGGACTATGCCGGGTCGATCGATGCCTACCGGACGCTGCGCGCCGGGCATCCGGACGATCCGCGCGTGCTCCTCGGGCTCGGGCAGGCGCTGTCGTGGGCGGGGCGCTTCGACGAGGCCGACGCCGTCTTCCATGAGATGGAGGAGAAGAAGATCGAGCCGATCCAGGCGCACGCCGGGCGAGCGCGCCTGCGCGGCTGGCAGGGGCGCCTGGACGAGGCGGCGCAGTTCTGGCGCGACGTGCTGCGGGCCGAGCCCGGAAACCTGGATGCCCGGATAGGGCTCGGCTGGGTGAACCATTGGAAGGGGCTCGACCGGACGGCGCGCGAGCAGGCGGGGAACATCGTCCTGGACCATCCCGAGAGCAAGGACGCGCAGGAGCTTCGGTCGGCCATCCAGACGGGCCTGAGGCCGTACGCCGAGGCGGAGGCGTTCCGCTCCAGCGACACCGACTCCAACCAGGTCGAGGGGGCGACCGCCGCCTTCTCGTTCAAGGCCGAGCCGCAGACCACCGTGCGCATCGCCTATTCGACCTGGGACGCCGAGTTCCGCTGCCAGGATCCGGCGTTCTGCAGCGCCCCCGGGCTGGTCGTGGGAAGCGAGATCCACACGCGGGCGCAGGGGCTGTCGGCCGCCGTGACGTCGCGCGTGGTCAGCCCCATCACGTTCAATGCCCACCTCGGCGCCGTGCGGGAGGAGACCTTCGACGGCCGATCGCGAGCCTTCTACACGCTGGGAGGGTTCATGAGGCTCCAGGTGGGGCCGCGCTTCGCCGTCGGCACGAGCGGCGGCCGGGACGTCCTGGTCGACACGGCACCGCTCATCGACCGCGGCATCCGGGTCGACGAGGCGAACGGTCGCGTCGAGCTCCTCTTCCGATCGGCATGGACCCTGACCGGGACAGGCGGCCTCGCCTCGTACTCGGACGGCAACGCACGCAAGACCGCCGGGGCGGCGCTCGCGTGGCACGCGGCGCGCGCGCACCCCCGCGTGTCGGCGGTTTTCGACGCGCGCTGGCGGGCGTTCAACGACGATCGCGACAACGGCTACTTCGATCCGCTGCGCTACGACTCGGAGCTCCTGACGGTGGCGATCTCGGACGAGCACCGGGACGGGCGCTTCTACTGGCGCCTGGAGGGGACCTACGGCCGCCAGGCGTTCACCCTCGGCGCGGCCGAGCCGCGCGACGATACCGTGCAGGGGGGCACGGCGCTGGCGGGCGTCAACTTCGCCGCCGGACGGGCGGCCCTCGAGGCGTCCTACACACACAGCGACTACGCGCTGAACGTCGCGAACGGTTTCACCTACTCGCGCTCCGGCTTCTTCTTCCGGTACAGGTTCTGAGCCGGGAACGGTGACGGGATGCACCCGATGCACGACGTCATGATCCAGGTGGTCACGGCCGCCGGGCTGGTTCTCGCCGGCCTGACCGCCGGAATCGTGGTCAACAAGGCGCGGCGGGAGATGAGCGAGGCGATCGACCGGCGGCGCCGCACGCTCCTCGAGCCGGCGATCCTGGAATACCTGGGGGCCGCGACCTCGAAGCCCCTGCCCGGCTACCTGCCCGGGAGCCTGTCGCGGCGCGACCGCCGCCTGGTGGAGGAGATTCTCCTGGAGGCCGCGCGTCGCGCGAAGGGGGACACCCGCGGGCGGATCACCGCCGCGCTCGAGGGACGGGGGTCGGTCCGGCAGGCCATCTCGTCCCTGCGCAGCAGGCGTCGGTGGAAACGGGCGGACGCCGCGGAGAGCCTGGGGCTCATGCGCAGCCGCGAGGCGGTCGAGCCCCTGGTCGCCCTCTTGAACGACCCCGAGCCCGAGGTGCGCATCCGTGCGGCTCGCGCCCTCGGGCTCATCCGCGGGACCACCTCGATCCGCCCCCTGGTGCGGGCCCTCGCCGATCCCAGCCGCTGGTCGGCGATCCGGGTGGCGGAGATCCTGATCGGCGTCGGCACCGAGGCGGCGGACGAGCTCCTGGCGGCTTTCGAGAGCCTCCCGCGACTCGGGCGAATCTCGGCGCTGGACGTGCTCGGGCGCATCCGGAGCCTCCGGGCCGTCGGCCTGATGAAGCGCTGCCTGGACGACCCGGACGCCGACCTCCGCGCCCGCGCGGCGCACGGGCTGGGCCTCATCGGCGATCCGGGCGCCGCGGGGGATCTGATCAGGGCCCTTTCGGATCGGGAATGGCCGGTGCGCGCCATGGCGGCGAAGGGGCTCGGCCGCATCGGCGATCCGACGGCGATCCCGCACCTGCGCCAGGCCATGAAAGACCGACAGTGGTGGGTGCGCGCCAACTCGGGCGAGGCGCTGCGCGCCCTGGGGGCCGTCGGCCGCGACGCGCTCGTCGACATGCTGCACTCCGAGGACCCGTTCGCCCGGCACATGGCGGTGTCGCAGCTCGAGGAGGGGCGCCTCATCGAGCAGTACGTCTCCGACCTGACGTCGGCCGAGCCCGAGAAGCGCGCCGCGGCGATCCGCTTCGTCGAACGGGTGACCGCCGGCGCCCGCCTGGACGACACGTCCCGGCAGGCGGCGGAGAGCACGCAGGAACGGGTCCTCCGGGCTCTCGGCGACGTCCTCAAGGCGCCGGGCCCCGGGCCGCGCGCGGCAGGCCCTCGATGAGCCCGCGCCGGGCGGGAGGCGCCCGATGACCTGGATGTCGATCCTCGTCGCCATCGTCCTGGCGTTCAACCGCTGGGTCATCTATTACTTCGGCCTGCTGAACGGCGTCTACGTCGTGCTGTTCCTCCTGTCGTTCGTCCAGGTGATGCGTTTCGTCAGGCGGACCTTCTTCTCCGACTACGAGCAGATCCTCAAGTCCGAGATGACCTGGCCGATTTCGATCATCGTCCCGGCCTTCAACGAGGCGCGCAGCATCGTCGAGACGGTGCGCTCGCTCCTCGCGGTGAACTACGGGCAGTTCGAGGTCGTGGTGGTCAACGACGGCTCGACCGACGGGACGCTCGAGCGCCTGGTCGGGACCTTCGAGCTGAAGGGCACCGACCGGATCTACCGCCGGACGCTGCCGACCGGCCCGGTGCGCGGCATCTACGCCTCGCTCGACCATCCCAACCTGATCGTGGTCGACCGCGAGTGGACCGGCAAGGCCGGGGCGCTGAACACCGGCATCAACGTGTCGCGCTATCCCCTCTTCTGCTCGGTGGACGCCGACTCGATCATCGAGGAGAACGCGCTCCTGCGGGTCGTCAAGCCGTTCATGGAGCACCCTCACGAGATGGTCGCGGCCGGCGGCATCGTGCGCATCGTCAACGGCTGCGAGGTGCGCGAGGGACGCGTGGTGCGCATCGGCCTGCCGAAGAAGGCGCTGCCGATCTTCCAGGTCGTCGAGTACCTGCGCGCCTTTCTCGGCGGCCGCATCGGCTGGAGCGCGCTGCGGTCCCTCGTGCTCATATCCGGCGCCTTCGGGCTGTACCTCAAGAGCGAGGTCATCGCCGTCGGCGGCTACGACGCCTGGTCCGAGACCGAGGACCTCGAGCTCGTCCTGAAGCTCCACGAGCACCTGCGCCGGAGCGGCCGCAGCTACCGCATCGTGTTCGTCCCCGACCCCGTCTGCTGGACCGAGGTCCCGTCCACCTTCCGCGTCCTCGCCCGCCAGCGCAACCGCTGGCACCGCGGCCTCCTGCAGAGCCTCTGGCGCCACCGGGGGATGATCCTGAATCCGAAGCACGGAGTCATCGGCGTCCTGGCGCTTCCCTACTTCCTGCTGTTCGAGACCCTCGGCCCCTTCGTCGAGATCCTCGGCTATCTCATGGTGGCTCTGTCGTGGCTCCTCGGCCTGCTGAACGTGGATTTCTTCATCCTGTTCATGATCCTCGCCATCTTCTTCGGCGTCTTCCTGTCCGTCGCCGCCGTGCTCCTGGAGGAGATCTCCTTCCGCCGCTATCCCGGCTGGGAGCACCTGGCCCTGCTCGTCCTCGCCGGCGTTCTGGAGAACTTCGGCTACCGCCAGGTCCTCTCCGTCTTCAAGGTGAAGGCCTTCTTCGATTTCCTGCGGCGCCGCAAGGCCTGGGGACGCATGGAGCGCGAGGGGTTCCGGGCGGCGGCGAAGACGGGCTAGAATCCGGTCGGCGAGGGGCTCTCGCGGATCGATGCCTCCGCGAGCCCGGCGACGTGGCGCAGCACCCGCATGTGAATGGTGTGGATGATCGGGTCGGCCCACAGCCTCCAATACCGTTCAGGGACCATGTTGGTGCGGTACCAGGTCCGGCCCACGAGCCGCGTTCGCCCACCCGGCAGCGCTTCCAGCAGGAACTGGCCTCGGGCGGACTCGAGGTACCCGTCGAGGTGCGGCGGTCTTGGACCCTCCCAGAGAGTCCACTCGCTCATCGGGTCGGGTGAGAACGTGACGGCGAAACCAAGCTCCCGCGGTGGATCCCACGTTTCGATCGGCTCGATGAAGGCCCCTGTCGTGAACTCGCAGCGGCGGACAGCGCCCTCGCCCTCCCCGTCGATGACGGCCCCCATCGGGGCGGCGACCCCGGCGCTGAAGATCCACTCCGAGGGCGGGGGCAGCGGAGCGAATGCGGTCACGTGGCGCCAGACCGTGTCCGGAGGGGCGTTGACCAGAATCGACGACTCGACCGGCAGAAACTCGGATGCAGGAAGCGAGGTCATGCCCTCCGCGGAGAGAACCAGGGGCAGAAGCAGGAGGGCGGTGGCCGATGGAGCCATCCCCATACCGCGCGTGTGTCGTTCCAGCAGGCATCCAACGACGGCTCCAATGACCGCACCGAGCAACACGAGCGGCATCGCCATGGCGAGGCACAACAGCCCTTCGAGCGCGAAGACAACGACGATCGCGCCCGCCATGAAGAGCGAGAGCAACGCGGAGAGGATCGCTCCGGCCATGAGTGGGCGATGCCAGCGTGCGAAGAGGATTCCCGTGACGAAGCCGCCGATCGGCGGTGCCCCGATGAACAGCCCTCCACCATAGGCGCGCAGCAAACCGACGACCATCCCAAAAGCCGCCAGGCCGACGACGGCCCCGACGGCTCCGGCCGCGATGGCGGCACGGGCATAGGTCATTCGAACGGGGCGACCCGGATCGCGGCCGTCTGGCCGGATTGCGGTCTCCCTTCCAGGCACCAGCGCGCAGAAGCCGAAGAACATGATGTTCACGAACGGGGCAAAGAATAAGAGCGCGAGCCAGGCAGAGAGTCCCGCGTCCCGAAGCCTGCGGATGGTGAGAACGAAACCGACCGCAATGAACGGGAGGGCGACGGCCCACATCGCCAACCAGTAAACAGTGTTCTCAGCCGGATGGAACAGTGGCGCGTCCGACGGGCGGATGTAGTAGAGGAGCGAATAGGGCCTGGAGAAGACCCGCGCCACCGCGATGTCGATGGCGATTTTCACCGCGAACAGCGTGACGCCCGCTGTGAAGTACGGCGTGCGTCCGAGGCCCTTGTCCAGGGGGACCCTCATGGCAGGCATTCTATGCCTGAACGATTCATGGCTGCGTGCCCGTCGCTGACGGCTCGATGTGTTGAGTCAGGAAATCATCCGGTGCTATCCTCGATGGCACCACATGGCGCCACGATCGACCGTCGTCTCGGCCACGCTTCTGTTTGTCGCCACCGCGGGTGGAATCGCCCTGCTCGATTCTGCGCATGGGGCCGACTCGCCGGCTGCCACCGGCACACCGGCAAGCCCGGCCGCGCAGCATGCATTCCTCGAGCTGCGCCTTGCGGGCGGGGTCTTTCGTCCCCTGGCGGGGGAGCCGGCCGCGCCGGGGTGGTTCCGCGCGACTCCCGAGGATAGAAGCCCACGCGGCCGGCGGTACCTGGTCGCGATAACCCGCGCGGCGCTGGACGCCGAGGCGCGCCGGCTGCTGGAAGTGGCCGGGGCGGAGCTGATCGACTATCTACCGGTTCACGGCTACCGCCTCCGGCTTTCGCCTGAAGCCGAGGACAGGGTGCGGGGGCTGCCGTTCATCGCCTGGCTCGGCGCCCTGCCGCCCCACCTGAAAGTCGAGCCGCAACTGTCCGCGCGGGCGGGCCGCCCCGGGGGGGACACGAAACTGCGGGTCATCCTGGCCGAAGGAGAGCCGGCGGGGCGGGCGATCGAGGCGCTCTCGGACCTGGCCCCGCTCGCGCGACCATCCGGAAAGGACGGCGCCTGGCGGGTCGTGGCCACCGTGCCGCCGGACCGGATCGCGGCGATCCTGTCGCGGCTGGCGGCCCTGCCGGAGGTCGAAGCGGTCGAGCAGGTCCGGCCGTTCCGCGCCACGAATCAGGATGCCGTCTGGGTCCACCAGTCGTTCGTCGGTCCCTCGCCGCAACAGACGCCGGTCTTCGACCGGGGGATCTTCGGCTGCGGCCAGGTGGTGGGGATCGCGGACACGGGACAGGACTATGACCTCTGCTACTTCCGCGATGCGGTCAACGGACCGCCCCCCTTCTCCACCTGCGCGCTGGCCCCCTGCCCGGCGGGAACGCCGGCCCCGGGCCGGCGCAAGGACATCCTGTATTACAACTGGTCGGGGACGCCGACGGGGGACGACGACACCTGTCCGCCGATCTTCGGCGGCAGCGGTCATGGCACGCATACCTCCGGGTCGATCGCGGGAGACACGTCCGCCTACGCCGATTGCGCCTCCTTCGCGTCCCCCGGCCGCAACGGCGGCGACGGGCAGGCCCCCGGCGCCAAGCTGGTGATCCAGGAGATGGGGGACGGCCTCGAGTATCTCAACGATCGCGGCGGCACGCTCTGGAACCTGGCCGACGTGGCTTATCGGAGCGGCGCGTCGATCCACTCCGACTCGTGGGCCGGGGCCTGCCACGACATCTTCGGCTCCTGCATCCCCGGCTGCACGATGCCGTACGACTCCTTCGCGCGGGACGCCGACCTGGCGATGTGGACCTACCCGAACCTGCTCCTGGTCCTGGCGGCCGGGAACGCCGGAGAGTTCTGCCCCGCGCCGATTGCGGTCGGCACCCCGGCCATCGCCAAGAGCCCCGTGGCGGTCGGTTCGGTCGGGCATGGGACGAACGCGACGGCCCCTTCGACGTTCTCGAGCCCGGGACCGGTGTTCGACGGCCGGCTGAAGCCCACGGTGGCGGCCCAGGGGGAGGAGACGATCTCGGCCGCCTCCGACGCCGACCCCACGAGCAACAACTGCGGCACATGCTCTCTCAACGGAACGTCCATGGCGGCGCCGACGGCGGCGGGCCTGGCGGCCCTGGCGCGGGAGTACTACACAGGCGGGTTCTACGCATCGGGAAGCCGCGATCCGGCGCGGGGCTTCACCCCCACGGGCGCCCTGCTCAAGGCCACGCTCATCGACGGGGCGGTCGCGCCGGGTGCGGGGGCCCCGGCGGCCGACTTCGACTCCGGCTACGGGCGGGTCCTTCTGGCTTCGACCCTCGCATTCGCCGGGAGCCCCTTCGGCCTGCGGGTGGACGATTTTCGCGAAGGTTTGGTCACGGGGAGCCAGGTCGTTCACGCCTACGACGTCGCCGTCGGGACAGCGCTGCGCGTCACGCTCGTCTGGACCGACTTTCCCGCCGCCTTGAACGCGCAGAGCGCGCGGGTGAACGAGCTGCGTCTGGAGGTCGTCGATCCGGATGGCAGGGTCTGGTTCCAGACGATCGATCCCGGCACGGGATTGCCGGCGCAGACGGCGGACGCTGCCGCCCCGCACGACGATCGCAACGTGGAGGAGCGTCTCGTGTTCGACGCTCCGGCGGCGGGGAGGTGGATCGTGCGCGTCAGGGGGGTGGACGTGCCGTGGGGACCCCAGCCGTTCGCGCTTCTGGTGCGCGGAGCCCTGACGGATTGTCCGGCGCCGGCCGCGCCCCCGGCGCCGGTCCTCGACACGCCGGCCGACCGGCAGGTCCGGATCTCCTGGGCGGCCGTTCCCGGCGCCCTGGCGTACAACGTCTACAGGAGCTTCGGCGCGTGCCCGGGAGGGCCCTGGATCGCCGTGGCGGCCGGGGTGACGGGGACCTCGTTCCTCGACACGACCGTCTCCGGCGGCGTCACGTACAGCTACCGGGTGGCCGCCGCATCGGACGCGTCGTCCGCCTGCGAATCGGCCAGGTCGACGTGCGCCTCGATCACCGCGCAGGGGGACTGCGTGCTGGCGAGCGAGTTCAGGGGGGTGAAGAGCGCGTCGAGCGCCGGGCTCGCGACGTGCGCGATCGAGCTAGCCTGGGACCGGGCGGTCCCCTATTGCGGATCCGACGTCCGGTACAACGTCTACCGAAGCACTACTCCGGGTTTCAGCCCGGGCCCGGCCAGCCGCATCGCGCGCTGTGTGATCGGCACCGCCTACACCGACGCGGCTGCCCTCGTGCAGGACGCCACCTACCACTACGTCGTCCGGGCCGAGGACTCGACCGGCGGCCACGGCGGCCCGTGCCGCGGGGGGAACGAGGATGCGAACGTCGTGGAAGCGAGCGCCTCCCCCGACGGTCCCAGGGCGCTCGGCAGCTTCCGAGACGACGCGGGGGACACGGGGACCGCGAAATTCCTTCCCGCGGCCCCTTGGACGAGCGCACTGAGCGGAGGGAACCTCGGCCCGAAGGTCTACACCGCCTCGAGCTACGCCGGGGCCTGCGCCGATCTGACGAGCCCCGCGCTGACCCTCGCCGATCCGGGAGAGGGTCCACTCCTGACGTTCGCCACCCGCCACGATCTCGAGTACGACCCGTCCGGCATATTCGGGGCGGAGGGATCCATGGGGCAGGTGGAGATCGCCACCGGCCCTGCATTCGGCTCCTGGACGCGCGTTCCGCTGAGCCCCACCTACCCGGCCGTGGTGGAATTCCCGCTCAACGACTGTCCGACCACGGCCGACATCGACACGTACTTCAGCGGCGTCCGGACCGCCTATTCGACCTACACGGCGTCGCTCTCGAACTGGGCCGGCGGCGACGTGAAGATCCGGTTCCACCTCTCCGGGGACTACCTGTATCCCTCCGGCGGCTGGTGGGTCGACGACGTGGTGGTCAGCAAGACCATGGCGCCGGGGGCCTGCGCGACGGTCCCCGCGGGGCCGCCGCCGATTCCCGACGGAAGCGCGGTGCCCGGACTGCCGCTGCGCGTCGCGACGAGCGGGAACGACATCGTTTTGACCTGGGACGCGACGAGGTGTCCGGCCACGGCGGTCAATGTCTACCACGGAAGCCTTGGCGATTTCTCCCGGTTCACCGGGGGGGCGTGCAGTCTGCCGCCGACCGGCTCGGCGACCGTCCCGATGCCGTCCGGGTCCTGGTTCCTGGTCGCGGCGACGGACGGGGGGGCGACCGACGGCAGCTGGGGCCGCGACCTCTCCGGAGCCGAGAAGAATTACGCCGGCGCGTCTCTCGCCTGTCCCGCGATCACGCAGCACGTCGCGAGCAACGGCTGCCCGTGAAGGTGTGCGCCGGTCTTGTCCCGGCGTGCAGGCTCGAATAAACTGACCGCGCGTCTGGCCGCGCTTGCGGACCGGGTCGCTCGCCGGATCACTCCAGGGAGGATCGAATCATGCTCAAGCCATGCGTGTCTGTGCGCTGTCTCGCTCGCCCGGCGGCCGTGGCGATCGTCGTGACGGTGCTTGCGCTTTCGGCCGGGTGCGTGTCGAGCGGCAAGTACAAGTCACTCCAGCAGGAGCGCGACGCCCTGTCCGCGCGCAACCAGGCCCTGCAGGGAGACGTGAGCGCGGCCAACCAGAAGGGGGAGGCCCTTGCTCAGGAGAAGAGCGCCCTGGCCGCCGAGAAGGCGGCCCTCGAGGCGCGGCTGGCCCAGCTCGAGGATCAGGAAAAGACCCTCGGCTCGCAGCTGCAGCAGCATGAGGAGGACGCCCGGAAGCTCAAGTCCACCTACGACGGTCTTCTCGGGAGCCTGAAGAAGGAGCTGGAGGCCGGCCAGATTCAGGTGCAGCAGCTGCGCGACGGATTGAGCGTCAACGTGGCGCAGGAGATCCTGTTCGCCTCCGGCTCGGCGGCGCTCGACAAGAGCGGCAAGGAGGTCCTGCAGAGGGTGGCGGAGCAGCTGAAGCAGACGAGCTACCAGGTCGTGGTCACCGGCCACACCGACAACAAGCCGATCGGCGCGGGGCTCGTCAGCCGCTATCCGACCAACTGGGAGCTGGCGGGGGCGCGCGCCGCGAGCGTCGTCCGGCTGTTCGTGGAATCGGGACTGCCCGCCACGCGCATGCTCGCGGCGTCGATGGGGGAGATCCAGCCCGCCGCCTCGAACGACACGCCGGAAGGGCGGGCCAAGAACCGCCGCATCGAGATCCGGCTGCGGCCGGTCGTCGTCGAGGAGTAGGCCGCGCGGACGGGCGAGCGCGCGCCGGAGGCCTGATGCTTCGCACGCTGCGCGTCGGCGATCGGATCAGGGTGGAGCCCGACGAGCTGCGCTTCCAGTTCGCGCGCAGCGCCGGCGCCGGCGGCCAGAATGTCAACAAGGTCAACAGCAAGGCGGTCCTGCGCTTCGCGGTCTCCGCCTCGCAGGGCGTGCCCGCCGACGTGCGCGAGCGCTTCCTGCGCCGCTTCGCCCGCCGCATCACGCGCGACGGCGACCTGGTCCTCGCCAGCCAGCGGACGCGGGATCAGCGGCGCAACGTCGAGGACTGCATCGACAAGCTGGCCGCCATGCTGGCGCAGGTCGCCGACGCCCCGGCTCCGCGCCGGCCGACCCGGCCCGGCCGGGGAAGCACGGAGCGGCGCCTGCGCGAGAAGCGGACCCGTTCGGCGATCAAGAGCCAGCGGCGTCGGCCGGACGACGCCGACTAGTCCGCTTCTCAGCGACCGGCGCCGGCCTTCCAGTCGGCGATCTGTTGTTCGGTCTTGGCGATCTCGCCCGGCTCGTCCTTGGCCTCCTTGCCGATCGCCACCGCCTTCTCGGCGAGGGCGATCGCCTCCTTCCTCTTGCCGTCCTTGTCGAGCATGGTGGCCTTCAGGCGGAGGTTCCAGTAGGTCTCCTTCAGGGCGACCGACTGGTCGATCCATTTCATGGCCTCGGCGCGGTTGTCGAGGTTGGCGTTGAAGGCGTAGCTGGCGGCGCTGTAGGGGTCTTCCCAGTCTTTCACGTCCCCCGCCAGGGCCTCCCGGATGCTGGCCATCGCCTGGTTGTTGGTGTCGGCCTCGATCTTGAAGGGGATCCGCAGCTTCTCCCAGGCGAGCTCGACCGTGGCGCGATCGCTCGCGACGTCAGAGAACGAGAATGCCATCCACTCCTGATGCGGGCCCGTCACGGGCGTGACCTGGATGCGCAGGGCGTCCATGGAGGCGTCGTAGTCGTAGCTGCCCCACTGCTCCGCCTTCTTGTTGAAGATGAGCGTCCAGGCCGACTTGCCGGGAATGGTGTGGAAGGAGTAGATCCCGGCCGGGAGCGCCTGGCCGTTGATCTTGACCGGCTTGCTGAACGAGAAGGTGGTGGCCTCGTTCGCGCCGGTCCTCCAGACCTTGTCGTAGGGGACGAGCTCGCCCCAGATGACCCGTCCCTTCACCCCGGGGCGGCAGTACTGGACGGTGACGTCGGTCAGACCGACCGTCTGGGTCACCGAGGCCTTCTGGCTCACGCGCGGCAGCTTCAGCTCGGCGGACGCGCTCGACACCAGAAGCGCGGCGATGGTGGTGCACAACAGGGCTTTCTTCATGAAGGGCCTCCTCGAAAAGTCAGTGGGAGTGATGGGGAATCGTGTCGACTGTCCGCGCGGACGTCCGGCCGTCCGCCTAGTCTCCTCCGGACCCGGCCTCCTTCGGCACGCTCCACGGCGGTACGACGCCGATGCTCCGGGCATAGGCGATCGACTGCCCCAGGTGCTCGTGGGCGTGACTCAACAGGATCAGGACATAGGCGCGTTTGCTGGCCGGGAAGCCGAACGCCTGGCTCTCCGTGTCGAGGTCCGCCGGCGGGATCGACTTGAGCGCGGCCACGGCGTAGTCGAAGGACTCCCGCAGCCGGGCGATGACCTCATCCTTGGAGGTGACCTCGGCCTCCAGCCTCGGGGACAGGTCGAAAGGCTTCTCCGGAATCGTCACGCCCTTCGGGGGGGCCGCCCCCAGCAGGACAGGGATCACGTCGTTGGCGCCCGCCACGTGCATGTAGACCTCGCTGACCCGGCGTACCTCGTCGGTCGGGCGCCACGAGAACTTGTCCGCCGGCGTCGCTTCGGCCAGGGTGACGAGCTGCTTCCCGACGCGGGTGAGGTTGGCGATCACGTCGCTCGTGAAATCGGACTTCGGCGCGGCCTTCTTCTTCGCCTCCGCCGTGGCCGGCAGCAGGAACGCCGCCGCCAGGGCGAGGCCGACGATCGTGGCAGGCAACGCGAGCTTCGAGCTTCTCATCGGTCCTCCTCGGGCCATGAGGCCTCAGGCGGCCCTGGCCCTTTGGTCGATTCCCTGGCTGGGGGCTGTGATCCTAGCCCCGGTCCGGGCCCGCTGGCAACCGGGTTCTTCAGACGGGGTTCTTCAGGACCGGCCCGCCTCCCGGCAGGGCCGCCTGCAGCACCAGGCCCAGAACCAGGACCAGGCCGCAGCCGATCAGGTTGTACCAGAGGTAGCCGATGTCGGTGGTGAAGAAGAGGGCGATGACCGTCCCTTCGGCCAGAAGCGCCGCCAGGAACACGGCATGGCCCCCCACCCGCTTCACGAGGAAGGCGGTCAGGAAGATCCCCAGGATCGTGCCGTAGAACAGCGATCCCAGGATGTTCACCGCCTCGATCAGGTTCTCGACCATGTAGGCGAACAGGGCGAAGGCGATGACCGCCACGCCCCAGAATGCCGTCAGCACGCGGGAGGCGATCACGTAGTGGCGCTCGCTCTCCCGCGGCCGGATCAGCCTCCGGTAGAGATCGACGGAGCTGGTCGAGCCGAGGGCGTTCAGCTCCGAGGCGATGGACGACATCGCCGCGCTGAAGATGACCGCGATGAGGAGGCCGATCACCCCCCGCGGCAGGTGGTTCAGGATGAAGGTCAGGAAGACGTAGTCGGAGTCCTTCACCTCCATGCGCGGATCCACCGCGACCACGAGCTTCTTGGCCTCCGTCCGGATCGCCTCCGCCTGCGCCTGCAGGGCGCGGACCCGATCCCGGGCGGCGGCGATGGCCTCCTCGTCGTCCCCCCGCAGGGCGGCGGCCAGGTCGTTCACCCCGTCCCGCTTCTCCCGGAAGGCGGCGGAGTAGCGGGTCTCGAGGCGCTGCAGCTCAGGCGCGCGGGCCGACTCCTGGACCGCCCGCACGGCCGACTGCTTGAACAGCATGGGCGGCTCCTCGAACTGGTAGAACAGGAACACCATCACGCCGACGAACAGGATGAAGAACTGCATCGGCACCTTGACGACGGCGTTGAACATCAGTCCGAGCCGGCTCTCGGTCACCGACCTGCCGGTCAGGTAGCGCTGCACCTGCGACTGATCGGTGCCGAAATAGGACAGCGCCAGGAACAGCCCGCCGAGCATTCCGGACCAGAGGGTGTAGCGCGTGCTGAAATCGAACGAGGGATTGATGACTTCGAGCCTCCCCATCTTTCCGGCCAGCGCCAGCGCCTGGGGAAAGGAGATCCGGCCCGTGACCTCCCGGACGATGAGAGCGAAGGCCGTGAACATCCCCGCCCAGATGACCGCCAGCTGGTATTTCTGCGTGAGGCTGACCGCGCGCGTCCCGCCCGAGACGGTGTAGGCCACCGCCAGGATTCCGACGAGGAGGATGGTGAAATCGAGGCTCCAGCCGAGCAGGGTCGACACGATGATCGACGGGGCGTAGATGGTGATCCCGGCGGAAAGCCCCCGCTGGATCAGGAACAGGAAGGCCCCCAGCTGGCGGGTCTTCAGGTCGAACCGCCGCTCCAGGTATTCGTAGGCGGTGTAGACCCGCAGGCGGTAGTACATCGGGATGAACAGCGCCGAGACGATCACCAGCGCGATCGGCAGGCCGAGGTAGTTCTGGACGAACGCCATTCCCTGCTCGTACGCGAGCCCGGGGGTCGAGAGGAAGGTGATGGCGCTGGCCTGGGTCGCCATCACCGACAGGCCGATGGTCCCCCATTTCATCGTGTGATCGCCCCGGAAATACCCTTCCAGGTCGCGGCTGCCGCGCGTCCTCCAGATCCCGTAGCCCGCGATGGCCAGGAGCGTGCCGAACAGCACGACGAAATCGAGCGGGCTCACCGGTAGTGTCGGGTGAAGAGGTAGAACGCCAGGATCAGGAAGCCCAGGAACCCCAGGACCAGGGCGTAGACGCCCGTCCAGGTCCGGAAGAAGGGCGGACGGTCCTCGGTCATCCGGCTTACCGGCCCAGCGAGATCAGGTTGACGAAGATCCGGTACGCCCCCGGCACGCCGGCCGGGATCTGCCGGAACCAGGAGTAGCCGGTGTAGACGACGAAGCCGTCGCCGTACGGCGCGACCAGCAGCCCGCCGTCCCGCGGCGGTTCTCCGGCGTCGTTGCTGGAGAGGATCGCCTGGAAGTGCGGGTCCCATTTGTTGGCGAAATACAGGCCGCGCTCCTGCACCCACCCCTCGAAATCGGCCGGGGTGATCCGATTGGGCTGGTTGAGCACCGGGTGCTTCGAAAGGAGGAAGCGGACCTCGGCGTTCTCCTCGGTGACCCGGTCGCGCGAGATCGTGAGCGGATAGGGCGCGACCGCCTCGACCTTGAGCTCGTGGCCGGTGTTGTACTGAATGATCAGCCTGCCCCCCGCCTTGGCGTAGTCGAACAGGGCCGGCTGGTGGAGCTTGATCCCCTCGACCGTGTTGTAGGCCCGCACTCCGAGGATGACCGCATCGAATCCCCGCAGGCGTTCCGGAACGAGTTCGTCCTCCCGCAGCTCGACCACCGTGTAGCCGATCTGCCGGAGCCCGGCCGGGATCTGATCGCCGGCCCCCTGCACGTAGCCTATCGTCTGCCCCTTTCTCTGCAGATCAAGGCGGACCAGCCGCCCCTCGGCCGGGGGCAGGAGGACCTGGGGCGGTATGTGCGAGTGCTCGATGTGGACGAGCCCGCGGTCGAACCGCTTGCCTCCCGATTCGGCCACGGCCCTCAGGGCCCCCGTGGAAGCGGAGGCCGGGGGGCGGACTTCGAACTTCAGGGTGGCCTCGGCCCCTTTCTCCCCGAGACGGAATTCCCGGGACGGCGGGGAGGCCTGCCAGCCGCCGGGGACCTCCAGGCGCAGCGCCCCTTCGACACCGGCGCGGCCGGCGCGCACCTGGACCGAGACCTCCCGGGATTCGGGGCCCGGGAAGACGAAGACGTGGTCGGGGAGATCGACCGCCACCTCCGGGATCACTTCGAACGGACGGTACAGCTCCCCGCGGACCGGATCGGTCCACTTGTAGACGACCGGCCGCTCCACGGAGAACGGCGACCCGTTCACCTCGAGGCCGAAGACCGCCGTCACGGGCGGCGGGTTTTCCGGAAGACCGATGAGGGCCGGGTCGTCCACCCGGAACAGGCCCGCCCCCCCCTTCTCCCGCAGCCAGTAGGGCTGCGAGTCGGTCACGCCCGCGGGAAGCGTGATCTCCATCTCCTTGCCGAGCCCCTCGCGGCCGCTGAGGCCCTGGTCCAGGGGCTCGTCGGTCCCGGTGCCGGGAAACGCGACCCGCTTCAGCCGCACGCGGTGCGGCGAAGGGTTGGCCGCTTCCAGGTTGAGCTTGATCGTCTCTCCCGGCACCGCCGCGGAGGTCGCGGAGGCCGCCTCGAGATAGACACCCAGGCAGGCGACGATCGCCCGGTCCAGGTCGGCCTGCTTGACGCTCTTCCAGCGGCCGGCCGGCAGGGCGCGAAGCTTCTCGCGCGCTTCGAGGAGCAGGGGCACGCTCAGGGACGGGCTCTCGGGATTGAAAGTCTGGTAGGCCCGATCCAGGATCTCGCCGACCGCGGCTCCTCCCGCGATCCGGCCCCAGGTGGTGTCGATCCCGTCGAACAGGTCGGTGCCGGCCTTCTCTCCGTCCAGGACCTCGAGGTATTCGAGGGACTCCCCACGGGTCCCGCTCGACCCGAACCCCTGGCTCTGGTGCATGCTCCGGCTCCGGGCGGCGAGCTCGGAGAAGGACAGCCCGAGGAGGGGGTTGAACTCTCCCACGTCGAGCTTCAGCAGCCCCTCCTCCTTGAAATCCTCCTTCCGGTCGTAGAACCATGGCGAGGTGTTCCAGAAGATCCGCCTGGGCTTCCAGAGACCGATCGCCTTGACCTGATCCGGAAACCGCTTCGGGTCGCCCGCCGCCGCGAACGCCTCACGGGCGAGAAGGGCGGACGCGGTGTGATGCCCGTGGGTCGGGCGGGCCGTCGAAGGGAACCGGGTGATCACGACGTCGGGCTGGAACAGCCGGAAGACGCGGACCGTGTCGGCGAGGACCTCGTTCCGGTTCCAGATCCGCAGGGTCTCCTCCGGGTTCTTGGAGAAGCCGAAATCGATCGCCCGCGTGAAGAACTGGCGTCCCCCGTCGATCCGCCGGGCCGCCAGGAGCTCCTGGGATCGGATGATCCCGAGCCGCTCGCCGATCTCCGGACCGATCAGGTTCTGGCCGCCGTCCCCCCGGGTCATCGACAGGTACGCCGTGTCGGCCAGCCGTCCCTTGGCCAGGAAGCCGATCAGCTCGTTGTTCTCGTCGTCCGGGTGGGCGCCGACGTAGAGCACGCTGGCCAGGACCCGCAGCTTCTTCAGAGCCAGCTGGATCTCGGCCGCGTCGGGCCGCTGCGGAGCCTGGGCGGAAACAAAGCCCGTTCCGGCCCCTGCAAGGAGGATCGCCATCGCGCACCTCGGGACGTGTCTCACGATTCGAGCACCTCTTGATAGTAGTCCAGGTATTCGCCGACGATTCGATCGGCGGAGAAGAGATCCTGGGCCCTCTGCCGGCCCCTTTCCCCCAGGTCGCGATACCTCTCCGGGGTCTCCACGATCGCGTCCAGCTTGTCCACGAAAGCCCCGACGTCCCCCGCATCCAGCAGGAACCCGGTCTGGCCGTCGACCAGGACCTCCGGCACGCCGCCGGCGCGCGTGGCGAGGACCGGGTGGCCATGGAACATGCTCTCCAGGATGCTCAGGCCGAAGCTCTCGTGCTCCGAGGTGTAGAGGCCCAGGTCGGCGGCGTTCAGGTAGTTCTCGACGTCCGTCACGGCGGTCCTCACGATGACCCGGGACTCGATGCCAAGCTCCGCCAGCCGCATCCGATAGGGCGCGAAGTCGCCCCCCGCCAGGATCAGAAGTCTCAGCCGGTCGCCGTGCCGCGACGAGGCGACGACCCGGAGCAGATCGTCGATCCGCTTCCCGGACCGCAGATTGGACATGTGGATCGCGAGGAACTCGTCCTGGATCCCCAGCTCGTCGCGCACCTGACGGCGCGTGCGCGCCGGGGGGACGGGGGCGAAGAAATTGTGGATGACGCGAATCTCCCGGGTGACGCCGAAGGTGCGCTTCGTTTCGTCCCGGAGGAACCGGGAGACGGCGGTGACGCCCGAGGACTTCTCGATGGCGTGCCGAATCACCGGCTGAAAATTCGGGTCCTTGCCGATGAGCGTCGTGTCGGTGCCGTGCAGCGTCGTGATCAGCCTCGGCCGGTCGCGTCCCAGCATGTCGCGGGCCAGGCAGGCGGCGACGGCGTGCGGCACGGCGTAGTGGGCGTGCAGGAGGTCGAGATCGTAGCGCCGGCTGACCTCCGCCAGCTTGACGGAGAGAGGCAGGGTGTAATCGGGATACTTGAACAGGTCGTACTCGTTGACCCCGACCGGGTGGAAGAAGACATTGGCCAGCGAGGCGTCGAGCCGGAACGGCCTTTCGTAGCTGACGAAGTGCACCTGGTGGCCGCGGCGGGCCAGCTGCTCTCCCAGCTGCGAGGCCAGGATGCCGCTGCCCCCCACCGACGGATAGCAGATCATCGCGATGTTCAATGGGCGGTCCACGGGTAGTCGACCAGCGATTCGTGGGAGTTCTCGATGGCATCGCGCTCCACGAACTCGATCTCCGGCGTCTCGGAGCGGTTCAGGTACTGCATCTCGCTCGCTCCGGCGACATAGTGGGTGCAACGGACGACCGACTGCATCCAGCGGAGCCGCGTGTCGCGCGCCGGGCTGATGCTCGCCTTCCGGGGCTCGCTCCAGGGAAGCTCCAGGTACTCGTCGCCGCCGCGGTGGAGGGTGAGGCGCCCCGCCTGGCAGCGGGCCCGGACCAGCTCCCCCTCGTAGTCGACATCGACGTAGAAATCGGCCACCTCGATCGCCTTCACCCGCACGAAGGGATCGCCCGAGCGGACGACGTCCACGCCGTCGAGGAGCTTGAGCCCCCGATACATGCCGAGGCAGAAATCGGCCACCGTGTCCGCCCGGACGGCGAGGAAGATCCCCACCACGGCGGGCGGGACGAAGCACGGAAGGACGCGGGCCGTCTTCTCCTGCCAGTCCCCCTGGATCCTCTTGGCGTACAGCGGCGAGTACTTCTTCTGGAGCTTTCCCACGTGATCGAAATTGAGCCGCTTCAGATCGCCCGTCTTCAGGTCCCGCAGCGGGGTCGTGGTTTCGCGATAGTCGTGGTCGCTGTCATGGCAGAAATAGACGATCCGCCCTCCGATCCGCTGCTGCAACCGGCGGGCGGTCAGGAGCTTCGCGTGGAAGAACCGCTTCGGGAAAAACCCGCAGGGCTGCTGGCCGAAACAGATGACCGGGTCGCTCATGAAACTCGGACAGGCTCCTGGGAGGCTCGCCGCGGCCGCCGGGTCCGCGAGCCACCCGCCCTGCCCCCTCTCGAGATGAGAAGCCGGAAGGGTATCATCCCTCTTCCCGCCTGACTACCCGGGCGCGCCACCCGGGCGCGCCGCCCGCCGGCGAGGAATCGAGGGCCGTTTCAGCCCCGCAGGGTCTTCTTGATCTCCCCGACCAGGTAGAGGGAGCCGCTGATGACGACGAGCCCGTCCGGGCCGGCGGCGTCGCGGGCGAGGCCCAGGGCCTCGCCGACGGAATCCGCCCGGGCCACGTCCGGGTGGCGGTCCAGGGCGAGGCGGCCCAGGGCTTCGGGCGTCTCTCCGCGGGGGACGGGCACGCGCGTGACGATCACCTTGCGCGCCAGCGGGCAGAGGAGATCGAGCATGCTGCCTGCCGGCTTGTCCTTCATCGACGCGAAAAGAAGGACGGTGCTCCTGTGGCGCTGGTGGTCCTTCAGGTAGGCGGCGAGCGCGGCGCAGCCGGCGGGATTGTGGGCGCCGTCGAGCAGGAGCTCGGGGCGGCCGGAGACGATCTCGAGGCGGCCGGGCCAGACGGCCAGGCGGAGGCCCTCGGCGATCGAGCGCCCATCGATGCCTCGGACCCCTCCGGCCGCGAGCCGTTCGGCGAGGAGGACGGCGACGACGGCGTTCTCCACCTGGTGCGCGCCGCGCAGGGACAGGGCGAGATCGGGGTAGTGGCCCCCCGAAGGGGTCGTGAGCGAGAAGACCGGCGGATCGGGGCAGGGTCCGGATCCGCCACCGCCCTCCTCCGCCCGCGACCCGGCCGGCTTGGTCTCGCAGGCGGAGGCCAGCGTGAGGGGCGCCCCGAGGCGGGCCGCCTCGCCGCGGATGACCTCGAGGGCCGGCTGCTGCTGCTCCGACACGACGGCCGGGACGCCGGGTTTCAGGATACCGGCCTTCTGGTAGGCGATTTCGGAGAGGGTGTCTCCGAGCCATTGCATGTGATCCATGGCGACGCGCGTGATGGCGCAGGCCAGCGGCCGCACGACGTTGGTCGCATCGAACCGGCCACCCATGCCGACCTCGAGGACCGCGATCGGCACCTTGCGCCGGCTGAAGTGGAGACATGCCAGGGCGGTCGTCGCTTCGAAGTAGGTCGGCGGATCGGCCACCAGGAGGGGCACGGCGGCAATCGCGGCGCGCACCTCCGGGACGAGCGCCGCCACCTCCTCGTCGGCAATCGGCCTGTCCTCGGCCACGATGCGCTCGGCGAAGCGGACCAGGTGGGGAGAGGTGTAGACGCCGGGCGCGAGCCCGGACTGGCGCAGGATCGACGCCAGGCAGGCGGCGACCGAGCCCTTGCCGTTCGTGCCCGCGATCAGGACGGAGGGGAAGTCGTCCTGGGGGCGGCCGAGGCGGTCCAGGAGGGCGGTGATCCGGTCCAGGCCCGGCCGGATGCCGAGCACCTCCAGGGACTCGAGATAGGCGAGCGCCTCCTCAAGGGTCATGGCGGGGAAGGATACGCCAGGAGCCTGCCCGAGTATCGGGCCGGCTCACAGGCCGCGGGAGATTTCCTCGAGCGTGCGGCCGCGGGTCTCTTCGCCGAGCGCGACGACGCCGATCGAGCCCATGACCAGGACGGCGGCGAACATCACGAACACCGCGGTGAAGCCGCCGCCCCACGTCCCCATCAGCTTGCCGACGACGAGCGGCGCCACGACGCCGCCGATCCGGCCGAAGGCGGCGGCGGACCCGGTCCCCGTGCCGCGGAGCCAGGTCGGGTAGAGCTCGGGGGTGTACCCGTAGGTCACGCCCCAGGCCCCCAGGTTGAAGAACGACACCAGGGATCCCCAGAGGACGAGGTCGTTCGGAGATTGCGCGCCGCCGAAGGCATACGAAGAGAGGGCGCACAGCAGCATGAAAGGGACCAGGGTCGCCTTGCGGCCGACCTTCTCGACGAGAAACGCGGCGGCAAAGTATCCGGGAATCTGCGCCAGCGTGATGATCAGGGTGAACTGGAACGACTGGACCAGAGGAAACCCCCTGCCGGCGATGAGGGTCGGCAGCCAGGTGAAGATGCCGTAGTAGGAGTACGCCATCGCGAACCAGAGGATCCAGAGCATGGCGGTGCGGCGGGCGACCCCGGGGCCGAACAGATCGCGCAGGCGCGCCCGGCGTCCGGACCCCATGGCGCCGTCCTCGACGAGCGGCGCGCCGGGCTCGATGCCGCTCTGCCGCTCGATGGAGCGCAGGGTCGACTCGGCCTCGGAGATCCGGCCGTGCGCCGCCAGATAGCGCGGCGATTCGGGCAGGGAGCGCCGCAGGACGAACACGTACAGGGCCGGCAGCGCCCCGATCAGGAAGGCGGTGCGCCACGGAAAGCCGCGACCCGCCGCCTCCGCCTGCCGCGCCAGGAGCTCGGCGATGATCGCGGCCGCCGCCCAGCCGAACGCCCAGAACGACTCGAGGAGGACGACCAGCCGGCCGCGGTGGCGGGCCGGGGCGAACTCGCTGACCAGGGCGGCGGCCACCGGCAGCTCCCCTCCCAGGCCGAACCCGACCAGGAAGCGCAGGAGCAGGAGCGATCCGAACCCCTTCGCCAGGGCGCACAGGCCGGTGGCGACGCTGAAGATGATCAGGGTCGTCTGGAAGACCGCCTTGCGGCCGAAGCGGTCGGCGAGCGAGCCGGCGACCGCCCCGCCGAGGAACATGCCGGCCAGGCCGGCGCTGGAGAGGGCGGCGATCTGATCCGGTGTCAGGTGCCACTCGGTCTTCAGGCGCGCCAGGACGAACGACATCAATCCGCCGTCCATCGAATCGAACAGCCAGCCCAGCCCGCTCAGGAGCAGCAGACGGTAGTGGAAGCCTGCCAGGGGGAGGCGGTCCAGCCGGTCGGCGACCCGCATCCGAACGCGCCTAGGTGATGTCGGGGGAGGGGGTCGTGATCTTGCTTCGGGCGGCGAAGGGAGAGGGGAACGGCAGCGGCTCGCGCGCCTTTCCCGTCCGGGAGAAGGCGGCCCCCCCCTGGCCGGTCGAGGCCGCGTCGCTGCCGACGCCGGAGCCGGTCGAACGCTCGGCGGACGACTCGGCCGACGGGCTCGTGGCGGCGAGGGCCTCGGTGTTGTACAGGAATTTCAGGCAGCGGACGAGCACGTCGCGCATCTCGCGGCGCTCGACGATGAAATCGAGCATGCCGTGCTCGACCAGGAACTCGGACCTCTGGAACTCGTCGGGGAGCTTCTCGCGGATGGTCTGCTCGATCACCCGGGGTCCGGCGAAGCCGATGAGAGCCTTCGGCTCGGCGAGGTTCAAGTCCCCCAGCATGGCGAACGAGGCGGTCACCCCGCCGGTCGTGGGATCGGTGAGCACCGAGATGAAAGGGACGCCGGCCGCGTGCAGTCTTGCCAGGGCGGCGCAGATTTTGGCCATCTGCATGAGGGAGAGGACCCCCTCCTGCATGCGCGCCCCTCCGGAGCAGCAGATGATCACGAGGGGGATGCGCTCGTCCAGGGCGCGCTCGATCGCCCGCGTGACCTTCTCGCCGACCGCCGAGCCCATCGATCCACCCATGAAGCCGTACTCCATGACCGCCATCATGACCGGGACGCCGCCCATGGTCCCCCGGGCATTGATGATGGCGTCGTTGAGGCCGGTCTTCTCGCGGTACTCCCGCAGCCTGTCCCGGTACGGCTTGATGTCCCGGAATTTCAGCGGATCGACCGAATAGATGTCGGTGTCGACCTCCTGGTACCGTCCGTCGTCGAACAGGGCGGTCAGGCGCTCGCGGGCCGAGATTCGGAAGTGGTATTTGCACTTGGGGCAGACGTTGGCGTTTCTGAGGACTTCCTTCTTATAGATGATTTCCTTGCAGCCGCTGCACTTGACCCAAAGCCCCTCGGGGACCTGGATCCGCTTGTGTTCGACCGGCTGCTTGGGCTTGCGTATCTTCTTGAACCACGCTATTTCCATCCGATCCTCTTTCCTCGAAGGGGCGGGTCAGGGCCCTAAGTGCGGCAGATCATAGCCCTACCCGATCCGCCTGGTCAAGAACCGCGTTCCACTGAACAGGCGCCCGACATGTCGACCCGATCTCTGACGTGGGCTGGACACACAACGTAACCTATTGAATCAAATACATATACATCGTAGAAGATGCCTCGGTCTGTCGACTTTCCGGCCGAGGCGTGTCTGGAATCTGCTCAGGCGGCCGGGGGTGCAGAGTCCCAGGCAACCGGGCGGATCGGCCCCGCATGAGGCGGGTCATCGACCGTCTAACATCATGTATTTGCGATCTTTAATCGCGTCCCCGGCCCCGACCGATTCCCTCCGTCCACCCCATGGCACATCGGTTGCTCTAGTACGGGCGAACGGTCGTGCAGGCCAAACCACCCGCGAGGGTGGGACGGAAAGCCGCGGGTCTCTCAGAGACAGCCGGGTTGCCGACGGGAAGCACCTCATGGTCCCGTCGAAAACCAGGAGGTCGTATGAAGCGAGAGACTCTGTTCTTGTCCGCCGGCAGGAAAGGGCACTTCCGCGGCGTCACCCTCTCGCTCGCCGTCCTCCTGTTGGTCGCATTCGGTTTCGCTCCCGCCCAGGCGGCGCGGGGCGGCAAGGCCGGCATCGCCCCCGATCTGGCCGAGCAGATCAAGAACGGCTCCCCGACCTCCAGCACGCGCCTGATCGTCTCCCTGAAGGGGGCCGATGTGGCCTACGTCACCAAGCGCATCCAGGAGCTCGGGGGCACGCCTCAGAGGCATTACCGGAACATCGATGAGATGGTCGCCGACATGCCCCTCGAGGCGATCGGTGCATTGGCCGAAGTCGAGGGGTTGGAGTACATCTCTCCGGACAGGGAGGTCTCGAGCGTCGTCAGTCACCTGGAGAAGACGACGGGGGCCGACCTGGCCTTCAAGATTCTCGTCTCGGTGGATGGGCTGCCCCAGGGTCTGGACGGCACGGGAGTCACCGTGGCGGTCCTCGACTCCGGGATCGAGGCCGACCACTTCGATCTGCGCGACGAGTCGAAGGGGAAGCGGCGCGTCGTCTTCTCGTGGGACTTCACCGGCCGCGGAGGCCTGGACGACCCATTCGGCCACGGGACGCACGTCGCCGGGGCGATCGGGGGGGACGGCAGCTCCTACTTTTTCGCCGGCCGGGACTTCGCCGGGATGGCGCCGGGCGCCAACTTGATCAATTTCAAGGTGCTCGATGAGAAGGGCCGGGGATACGTCAGCAGCGTGGTCGCGGCGATCGATCAGGCGATCTCGATCCGCACCCTGTACAACATCAGGGTCCTCAACCTGTCGCTGGCGGCGCCGCCGATCGACTCCTACGTCAACGATCCCCTCTGCCAGGCGGTGGCGCGGGCGACGAAGGCCGGGATGGTCGTCGTCGCGGCGGCCGGCAACTTCGGTAAGGACCAGATCGGCAACAAGGTCTATGGCGGCATCACGTCCCCCGGCATCTCCCCCGCGGCGATCACCGTCGGCGCCACCAACTCCTTCGGCACGGATGTCCGGTCGGACGACACCATCGCGCCCTACTCCTCGCGCGGCCCGACGATGTCGCACTCGGTCGACCCGCTGACCGGGGCGGTCGCCTACGACTTTCTCGCGAAGCCCGACCTGGTCGCCCCGGGGTGCCGCCTCGTGTCCCTGGAGCGCTATCAGAACTACCTCGTCAGCACCTATCCGGTCCTGCACGTCGACACCGGAGGCGCCAGCAACAAGGCCCGCTACATGACCCTGAGCGGCTCGTCGATGTCGACCGGCGTGGTCTCGGGCGCCGTCGCCCTGATGCTGCAGGCCAACCCGGGGCTGACGCCCAACATGGTCAAGGCGATCCTGATGTACTCCGCCCAGATCATGAACGGTCCGGATCTCTTCGAGCAGGGCGCCGGGATGCTGAACGTCGACGGCGCGGTGCGATTGGCGCGATCGATCAGCAAGTATGCGTACGCGCTCCCTGTCGGCCAGAGCCTGAGCGTCTCCGGATTCCCGAGCGCTGAGACGACCATCGCCGGCGAGACCTTCGCCTGGAGCCAGGGGCTCATCTGGGGCTTCGGCGGCCTGCGTGGCGAGACGATGTTCACCACGCAGCAGGGTGCCTATGCCCAGTCGCTCATCTGGGGGACGCCGAGCCGCCTCGACGCGTGGGGCATGGGCGTCACGTACTACGACGGCCTGTTCGCCAGCGACTACGTGGTGTTCGGCGGGAATGGACAGTGGAACTACGTCACCTGGGGCTCGGGCACCCCTACGGCCAGCGGGCTCATCTGGACCGAGAGGCTGTACGCCTCGGGCCTCATCTGGGGCGACCGGGTGATCTCGAACGACTTCTTCGACATCAGCTCGACCAGCCTCATCTGGGGTGTCAAAGGGTACGGCGGATACGACAGCGGTCTCATCTGGGGCATCAGGGACGCCGGTCTCATCTGGGGGCTCACCAGTGACCGGTAACCCGATGGTCCCCAGGAGAGATGACATGAAGGGCAACCTGTACATCGGTGCAGTGGCTGCGGTCGGAACGGCGATTCTGGCGGGCAGCGTGCGCAACATCCTCGAGGCCGGCTTCGGCGCCCAGGACCTGGCGTGGCTCGGAATCGCCATCCTGACCGTCCTGGTCGGAAGGTTGTCGGTGAAGCTGCCGCTGCCGTCCTGCCGGGTGTCGTTCTCGGATGCCTTTGTCTTCCTTTCTGTCATGGTGTTCGGCGGCGACTACGCGACCTTGACCGCCGCCCTGGACGGCTTCGCTTCGTCCAGCCGGACGAAGGGCTCCTGGCACAAGAGGCTCTTCAACACGGCCGGCATGGCGATCTCGGTCAATCTCTCCGCGCGCGTGTTCACGCGGCTGCTTCCCGAGGGCGGCGTCTGGGGCTCGCGGTTCTCGGCCGAGGACCTCCTGGTGCCGGTCGCGGCGATGGCGTTCGCGCAGTATGTGCTCAACACCGCCCTGGTCTCCGGTGTCGTCGCCCTGAAGGAGCACGCGTCCCTCCTGGTCATCTGGCAGGACTCGTCCCCCTGGGCCGGCACCGCCTACCTCGCCGGCTCGATGGCGGCGGCGATCGTCTTCCTGGTCGTCCGTGAGCTGGGCGTGGTCTCGGCGTTCGCGATTCTGCCCTTCCCCGGAATTCTCTATCTTACGTACCGTGCCTGCCTCGATCGGCTGGTGCGGGCGAAAGGAGGCATGACCCCGTAGGCGAAAGGTTCATGAGCTGACTCGCAGGCGAACCCTGCGACCGGCCGGTCCCGTCGCGACAGAGGGACCGGCCCTTTTCTTTGCTCGGAATCTGCACAACATGGCCTCTGGATGCCCTGTTCTGGACAGCCGGCCGAAGCGTCAACCACTGCACCTGCCGCACTTGCGACGCCGCCGGCGTTCCGCCGGAAAAACGTGTTCAGTTCCCGGGCAGGCACATGCCCAAGGCGGCGTCAGCTGGCCGGCAGCCCTGGCGAAACGTCCGCAGCAGCGCGCCCCAAGAGGCGCGTCTTCAATCAGTTGCGCGGCCGGCCCGAAAGCGTGATTCGGTGCGTGACGTGATGGCACGCGCGTTGCGATTACAGGGAACGCCGGAGCTCTGTCCGGCATACTCAAGGAGAGCATGAGAACCAGCGGACCGGGAGGACGTCTCTACCTGATGGCGGTCGCGGCGGCGGGAGCCGCCCTTCTGGGGACCACGGCGGCCGCCGTGTCCCTGCTCCTGATCGGCTCGATCGGGATCGTGTCGTGCACCGTCATTCCGCCCATCGTGGCGCTCGCGGTCCTGGTCTACCGCGCCTACAAGCGCAACGCCTCCGCGACGCTCAGGCGGCTGGACGATCTGATGCAGGTCCACCTGTCGACCATCGAGGCCCTGGCCATGGCCATCGACGCTAAGGACCCGCATGCGCAGGGACGCACCCGCCGCGTGCAGGCCTACGCGATGGAGCTGGCGCGCCTCATGAAGGTCCCGCGCCTGGAGTTCGAGGCCGTCCGCGCCGCGGCCCTTTTGCACGACATCGGCAAGCTGGCGATCCCGGACCACCTGCTGCACAAGCCGGGGAAGCTCACCGACATGGAGTTCCAGAAGGTCAAGGCGCACCCCGCGGTGGCCGCCGACATCCTGGCGCACGTCAACTTTCCCTACCCGGTCGTCCCCGCGGTCCGGCACCACCACGAGCGCTGGGACGGCTCCGGATACCCGGACGGGCTGAAGGGGGAGGCGATTCCCCTGGCCGCCCGCGTTCTGGCGGTGGCCGACGCCTTCGAGGCGCTGACCTCCGATCGCGCCTACCGCGGGCGCAAATCGCCGGAGGAGGCCTGCGCCCTGATCGAGGCCTGGTCGGGGATGCAATTCGACCCGGCGGTGGTGACGACGCTCCGGCGGAACCTGGGACGGCTCATCGTGTCGCCGTACCGCGCGTCCCAGGGGGCCACCGGCCCGGCCGTCCCGGGCGACGCCGCGTCCGGACCGCTCGAGGCCGCCGACATCCTGGGGCTGTGGAGCGGCGTGCCGGCCGGCTCGCAGAGCGACCCCGGGGGGTTCGGGGAAAGCCTGCACCGCGGGATCGGCGCCGAGAGAATCGACGACGTCTACGCCGGTCCTGCCGGCGCCGTGCCAGCCGGTCCGGGCGGCGACCGGGAAGGGCCGTCATCGCCGGGCATTCCCGGTCCGCTCGATGCCCTGCAGCAAGGTGTGGCCCAATCGAACATCTGGCTGGAGCGGGACGAGAGCGGGGCGATCGTCGGGCGGCAGACCGCCGTCCTGAGCACGATCTCCTCGGCGCACCGCGAGGTCTATTCGCTGTATGAGATCGCCCAGTCGCTCGGCTCGTCGCTCCGCCTGCCGGAGGTGCTGGACCTCGTCGCCGGCAAGATCGGCCAGCTGGTGCCGTTCCGATCGTGCGTGATCTACCTCCTGGAGGATCACAGCGACAGCCTGTCGGCGCGCTTCGTCTCGGGGGCGAACGTCGAGAACCTGCGCGGGCGGGCGCTCAGGGTGGGTGAGGGGATCACCGGCTGGGCGGCGCTGCAGAAGAGCAACCGCTTCTCGCAAAGCGTCGATCTCGACCTCGCCGGGGCCGGCCTCGATCTCTCGGAATACTCGACCGCCGCGGCCTTCCCCCTGATCCACGACGGGCAGGTCCTGGGCGTGATCACGCTCTACTTCCCCAAAGGGGTGACGTGCCTGGACGATCACATCCGCATGATGGACATCATCGTCCGCCTGGCCGCGGCCGCGGTGCGCAACGGCACCCTGTTCGCCGAGACCCAGGAGTCCGCCCTCACCGACGGCCTGACCAACCTGCCGAATTCACGCTACCTGCGGCAGGTGTTCGAGCAGGAGAAAGTCCGCTCTCAGCAGGCGGGCCAGCCGATGGCGTTCCTCGAGGCCGACCTCGACAACTTCAAGGTGATCAACGACCGTTTCGGGCACCACGTCGGAGATCGGTACCTCTCCGAGATCAGTCGCGTGCTGAAAAGCCACCTGCGCGAGCGCGACATCCTGGTCCGCCTGTCGGGGGACGAGTTCGCCGCCCTGCTTCCCATGACCGGGTTCGCCCAGGCCGCCCTGCTGGCCGAGCGGCTGCAGCAGGCGGTGGACCTGTTCAGGCTCCGCCTGGAGGAAGGGAACGTGGCGCGCTCCGGCCTGTCGATCGGCATCGCGCTCTTCCCGCAGGACGGCGAGGGGTTCGAGGATCTCCTGGTCCGCGCCGACCACAACATGTACCAGAACAAGGCGGCGCGGAAGAACGCCCGTCTCGAAATGAATCCGAACGTCCTGCCGTTCCCGATCAGGAGACCGTCGGGAACCTGATCCCGCTCCCGTCCCACCCGTGCTAATCTCCCGCGCTTCGGTGTCGCATCGCCAGGGAGGCACGCATGCCCGGACGGCCAGCCCGCGGAAGTTCATGGGTCCGTAGTCTCTTCGCAATCCTCCTCGCCGTCGCCGGCGTGATGGCGGTCGTGTGCGCCGCACCCGGCCCCAAGCGTAGCGCCGTCCTGTTCATCGGCGACGGGATGGGGCCGGCCTACGTGACCGTCACGCGCGTGGCGCGCGGTGGATCGGGAGGCCGGCTGCGCATGGACGCGCTCCCGTACACCGCCCTGTCCCGCACGCACTCGTCCGACAGCCCGGTCACCGACTCGGCCGCCGCGGCGAGCGCCATGGCGTGCGGCCAGAAGACCGCCAACGGAATCCTGTGCGAGGACGCTTCGGCCGTCTACGGCAAGACCGACGGCAGGAAGCTCGAGTCGATAGCCGTCTGGGCGAAGAAACGCGGCCTGCGAGTCGGGCTGGTCACGACCACGACCATCACCCACGCCACTCCGGCGGCGTTCTATGCCCAGGAGAAGGACCGCGAGAACGAGGCGGGGATCGCGCGGCAGACGGCCGGCTGCGGCTTCGACCTCCTGCTGGGGGGCGGGCGGAAGTATTTCCCGGACGATGTCAGGGCGGAGGCGCAGGCGGCCGGCTTCACCATCGTCGAGACGGCCGAGGCCATGCGGGGCATGGGCGGCCTCGATCGCCGCATCCTCGGCCTGTTCGCCGACGGCTACCTCCCGTACCAGCCTGAGATCGAAGCGGCCAGGGCGCGCCCGGCCGGGGAGGCCGCCGGGGAGCCGGGTGCCGCTGGCGCCGTCGGCGGCGGAGGCGGGGAGCCGGTCGGCGATCCCGCGGCGGGCACCGCGCCGACGCTCGTCGAGATGACGCGCTTCGCGATCGACGCGCTGCGCAGGACCGGGCAGCCGTTCTTCCTGATGGTCGAGGGGGGACGGATCGACCACGCCGGCCATGCCAACTGGGCGCGCACCCTGGTCGACGAAACCGCCGCCTTCGACGAGGCGATCGGTTACGCGGTCGACACCCTCGATCCGAAATCGACGCTCGTTCTCGTGACCGCCGACCACGAGACCGGCGGCCTGGCGTTGAACGGCTATCCCGACGAGAAGGACGGCATCTGGTCCACCTATGGCGATCCCTCGGGCGGGAAGGAGGACGAGCCTTACCCGGTGGTCACCTTCTCGAGCGGACCCGGGACGAAGAAGCAGACACACTGGCCCCCCCATGGGGCGGACGACCCGCGCCCTTCCGGACTCCCCCTCGGCAGCGCCGCGCACACGGGTGTCGACGTCCCCCTCTACGCCTGGGGGGCCGGCGCCGATCGCGTCCACGGCACCGTCGAGAACACCACGATCTACACCATCCTCCGGGAGCACCTGGAGGGGAAGCCTCCCGGCCGGTAGACCGGCCCCGTCCCTTGACACGCCTGCCGCCGGGATGATATTTAGACATCCGTCTAACTAAGAATTCCGGACCCCATGACCTCGAACCGGATCTTCAAGGCACTGGCCGACCCGACGCGAAGGGAAATCCTGAGGCTCCTGGGGCGCGGCGAGATGAGCGCCGGGCGGATCGCCGAACGGTTCGACATGACCAAGCCTTCGATGTCGCACCATTTCGCGGTCCTCAAGGAGGCGGATCTCATCACCTCGAGGCGCGAGGGGCAGCAGATCTTCTACGCCCTGGACGCGACCGTGGTTCAGGAGGCGCTGTCGTGGCTCTGGGATCTGTTCGGGGACGGTAAGAAAAGGAGGACGCCATGACCCGTGTCTATTACGTCGTGTCGGCGGCCCTGGTGGCGGCGGCCCTGGGAGCATCGCTGGTCTTCTATCCGCAGCTGCCGGAGACGATCCCGATGCACTGGGACCTGAACGGACAGGTCGACGGTTACGGACCCAAGGCCGTGGCGCTTTTCCTGATGCCGGCGCTCATGGTCGGGATGATCGGGCTGTTCCGGATCCTGCAATGGCTGTCGCCACGGCACTTCGAGGTGGACTCGTTCCGGGCCACCTACCTGTACATCATGGTCCTGGTCGTCGCGTTTTTCGCGTACGTCCACGGGGCGATCGTCTGGTCCGCGCGATCCGACGCCGCCGACCCCGTCCGGATCCTGTTCGGCGGGATCTTCCTGCTCCTCGCGTTCCTCGGCAACGTCCTGGGAAGGGTACGCCGGAATTTCTGGATCGGTGTCCGGACGCCCTGGACCCTGGCCAGCGAGCGCGTGTGGAACGACACGCACCGGCTGGCCGCCCGCCTGTTCTTCGCCGTGGGGCTCCTGGGGGCCGTCGCCGTCTTTCTCGGCGTGCCGTTCGTCGCCGCCCTGGTCGTCTTCTCGACGGGCATCCTGGTGCCGGTGGTCTACTCGCTCGTCCTGTACAAGAGGCTGGCCGGCCGTGGAGAGATCTGATCGGGGGACGCTCACCGAAGCGCGGCCCTCGGGCCGGGAACCCGGCGGCGCCATTCTGCGTATGCTTCAGAGACGCTGACCGTAATCTGGAGGTGACCTCGATGATCCTGACGACCACACCGAGCATCGAAGGCAAGTCCATCCGGGAGTATCGCGGCATCGTGACCGGCGAGGCGATCCTCGGGGCCAATCTCTTCCGGGACATCATGGCGACCGTGCGCGACGTCATCGGCGGACGATCGGCGGCTTACGAGAAGGAGCTGGGAGAGGCCCGCCGCGTCGCCTTCGAAGAGCTGCAGGCGGAGGCGAAGCGCCTCGGGGCCAACGCCGTCGTCGGGATCGACCTCGACTACGAGGTCGTCGGCCAGAACGGCAGCATGCTGATGGTGAGCGTCAGCGGCACGGCCGTCGTGGTGTAACGGCCCTCCTACCCGCCCGGGTTCTTCCGGGCCCGGGCGAAAATCGCCTTGAAATTGGGTCGCCGCTCGCCGAAGCCTCCCGCGAGCGGGCGGTCGAGGAGGCCGTCCGGGGCCTCGCTTCCGGCAAGGAGCGCTTCCGCCTGGCAGAAGCGCCGTGTCTCCCGCACAGGCGGCGCGGACGACGGCGGGGCGCTCCTCGACGGGCCGCGCGAGCGCCTGGTCCAGGATCTCCGAGAGGCGCCGCCAGCGCCCTGGGTCGATGGGATCGTCCTTCATGCTCTCCTCTCGATGGGGCCCATTGCGCGGCGGACGGAGGCGGCGACGCAACTCCCTATTGCATTCCCATAGGGAACGGACTATCCTCTCTATGGTTTTCCCATAGGAGGAGCCTTGGGCGAGAAGACCGATGTCTGGAAGGGGACGCTGGCCCTGATGGTGCTCAAGACCCTGGACACTCTGGGGCCGCTGCACGGCTACGGGATCGCGCGCCGCATCGAGCAGACGAGCGGCGACAGGCTGCTGGTCAACTACGGCACCCTCTATCCCGCCCTGATCAAGCTCGAGCAGGAAGGCTTCATCTCGTCGGAGTGGGGGACCTCGGACCACAACCGCCGCGCGAAGTTCTACACGCTGACGCGCGCCGGCCGAAGGCACCTCGGCAGGGAAGCCCGGGACTGGGAGCGGGCCACCTCCATCCTCGCGCGCTTCCTGTCGCCCGGGGAGGAGTCCCGGTGAGCCGCCTGCGCTCCTGGGTGTCGAGGCTCGGCGGGCCGCTGCACGGGGGGAGGCTCGATCGGGACCTCGCGGACGAGATGGAGAGCCATCTCCAGATGCACGTCGACGACAACCTGCGCCGCGGGATGAGCCCCGATGAGGCGCGCCGCCGCGCGCTCATCGATCTGGGAGGCGTCGAGCAGGTCCGCGAGGCGTGCCGGGAGCGCCGGGGCGTCCCCTGGCTCGAAAGCCTGGCCCGGGACGTCCGATACGCGCTCCGGGGGCTCCGCAAGAACCCGGGCTTCACCGCGGTGGCGGTGCTCACGCTGGCGCTGGGAATCGGGGCGAACACGGCCATCTTCAGCCTGGTGAACGCGGTGTTGCTGCGGCCGCTCCCGTACGAAGGGGCCGATCGGATCGTCCAGGTGTGGCACACGCCTCCGCCCGAGAGCTTTCCGGGGTTCACCCGGTTCAGCGTCTCGCCGGCCAACTACCTCGACTGGCGCGCGCAGAATCACGTGTTCGAAGCCATGGCGGCGTACGGTTCCACGACGTTCGGTTGGATGGACGGCGATCGGCCGGTGGCGGTGACCGCCGGCGAGGTGGCGCCCGACCTGTTCGCGGTGCTGCGCGCGCGCCCCCTCCTGGGTCGGACCTTCGCGCCGGACGAGGAATCCCCGGGAAAGAACAAGGTCGCGGTCCTCGGCCATCGCTTCTGGCGGTCCCGCCTGGGATCGGAGCCGGGCGTCGTGGGAAAGACGATCCGCCTGGGCGGCGAGAGCTACACGATCGTCGGCGTGATGCCGGCGGGGTTCGGGTTTCCGCGCTGGGCGGATCTGTGGACCCCGCTGGCCTGGTCCGACGCCGAGCGCCAGGTGCGCGGCATGCACGACTACCGGGCCGTCGCCCGGTTGAAGCCGGGCGTGACCGTGGCGCAGGCCCAGGCGGAGATGGACTCGATCTCCCGGCGGCTCGAGCAGCGGTATCCGGCGGACAACAAGGGTTGGGGAGCGCTGATCGTGCCGCTGCGCGACGAGATGGTCGGAGAGGTGCGGCCGGCGCTCCTGGTGCTGTTCGCGGCCGTGAGCCTGGTCCTGCTCATCGCGTGCGCCAACGTCGCCAGCCTGGTCCTGGCGCGGACGCTGGCGAGGCGCAAGGAGATCGCCCTGCGGGCGGCGCTCGGGGCGAGCCGGGGCCGCGTGCTGCAGCAGGTCCTCTGCGAGAACGTCGTGCTCGCTCTGGCCGGCGGGGCGCTCGGGCTGTTCCTGGCGCGCGAAGGGGTCGACGGCATCGTCGCGTTTCTCGGCGAGTCGCTGCCGCGCTCCTCCGAGGTCCGCGTGGATGCCCGCGCGCTGGGCTTCACCCTGCTGATCTCCGTCCTCACCGGCCTCGCGGCGGGCCTCGTGCCGGCCCTGCGGCTGATGAAGGTCAATCTGAGCGAGGCGCTGAAACAGGGCATGGGCAGGACCGCCTCCGATTCCGGAGGCCACCGCACGCGCGGCGCGCTCGTGATCGTGGAGGTGGCGCTGTCCCTGGTCCTGCTGGTCGGCGCGGGGCTGATGATCCGGACCCTCGCGGTGCTGCGCGCCGTGGATCCGGGCTTCGATCCGCGGGGCGTCCTGAGCCTGTTCCTGGCGATCCCCGCCACCCGGTACGCCACCCCGGCGCAGCAGATCGACTTCTTCGACCGGGCGCTGGAACGCGTGCGCGCCCAGCCCGGGATCGACTCGGCCGGGGCCGTCAACCAGCTGCCCATGGCCGGGCGCGGCTCGACGCAGCCCGTGGCCATCGAGGGGCACGCGGCGGCCGCCCTCTCCGAGCAGCCGGAGGTCGCGGTCCGCGTGCTGACGCCGGGCTACCTGCGCGCGATGCAGATCCCGCTTCTGCGCGGCCGCGACGTCGGCGAGGCGGACGTCACGGGCCGGCCCGGGATCGTGCTCGTCAGCGAATCGATGGCGCGGCGCTTCTGGCCGGACGAGGACCCCATCGGCAGGCGGCTGACCCTGTCCTTCTATCCCGGCGTCCCGCGGGAGGTCGTGGGCGTCGCGGGGGACGTGAAGCTGGAAGGACTCGCGGACACGCAGGCATCCCCCACCCTCTACGTCCCGCTGGCCCAGATGCCGCAGACCTGGATGTCGGTCGTGGTCCGCGGGCGGCCGCAATCAGGGGACATCGTTCCCGCGGTGACCGCGGCCATCCGGCAAGTGGATGCCGAGCAGCCGGTCCTCGAGGTGATGACGCTCGAGGCCTTCATGGAGGATTCCCTGGCGCACCAGCGGGTGTCGATGCTGCTGCTGGCCCTGTTCGCCGGCTTCGCCGTGCTGCTGGCGGGACTGGGGATCTACAGCGTGCTGTCCTACGCCGTGCGCCGCCGCGCGCCCGAGATCGGCCTGCGCGTCGCGCTCGGCGCGCGGCACTCCGATATACTCTGGATGGTGCTCGGCCACGGCCTGCGGCTCACCCTGGCGGGCCTCGCGATAGGAGTGCTGGGCGCGCTGGCCCTCACCCGCCTGCTCGGCGGCCTCCTCTTCGGAGTGCGGCCGACCGATCCGCTGACGTTCGCCGCCGTGTCCGTCCTCCTCTGCGCCATCGCGCTCCTGGCATGCTACCTGCCCGCGCGGCGCGCGATGCGGGTCGATCCCATGATCGCTCTGCGCCAGGAATAGGCGGCCCGGGCCCCGTTCCTCCCGCGGGCCCGCACCGATCGTCCGCCGGCCGAAGCGGTATCATGGGGGCCACTCGGCCGGAGATCCGCGGTGCCGCTCAAGCCAGGGGACGTGGTCTCGCACTACCGTATCGTCGAGAAGATCGGCGAGGGGGGGATGGGCCTCGTCTTCCGGGCCGAGGACATCACCCTGCGGCGGCCGGTGGCGCTGAAGGTGCTCTCCGAGACGACCGCCGCCGGGGGCGGACCGAGGGCGCGGCTCCTGCGCGAGGCCCGGGCGGCGGCCGCCCTCAACCATCCGAACATCTGCACCATCTACGAGGTTCGTGAAGCGGACGACGCCTCCTTCATCGCCATGGAGCTGGTCGAAGGGGAGACGCTGCACAGCCTCCTGGGGCGCGCGGGCCCGCTGCCATTCGGTCGCCTGCTCGACATCGCCGTGGACGTGGCGGATGGTCTCGCGGAGGCCCACGCCCGCCGGATCGTCCATCGCGACCTGAAGCCCCAGAACATCATGGTGACGCGGCAGGGCCGGGTGAAGATCCTCGACTTCGGGCTGGCGATCCCCGCCCCGACCGCAGCCACCCATGACGCGGCGGCGAGCACCAGCCGCACCCGGTCTTCGGGCGGGCAGGCGATCGCCGGCGGCGCGCGGGCCGGGGGGCTCCAGGGAACCCTTCCTTACATGTCTCCCGAGCAGGCGCTCGGCAAGGAGGTGGACGCCCGCTCCGACATCTTCTCCTTCGGGACGGTCCTTTACGAGATGGCGACCGGCCGGTGCCCCTTCGAGGCGGAGGGGGCCATGGCGATCCTGGCCCGGATCCTCGAAGCGGAGCCCGACCCGCCGGCACGCCTTCAGCCCGGACTGCCGGCGGCCTTCGAGCGCGTCCTGCAGCGCTGTCTCAGGAAGCCGGCGGCGGAGCGATACGACGACGCGCGGGAGCTCGTGCGCGCCCTCCTCGATCTGCGGGGCGCGGCGGCCGGCGCCGGGGTCGCCGAGCCGGCGGAACGAGGCAGCGAGACGGCCGCCCTCTCCCCCACGACCATCGCCGTGTTTCCGTTCACCGTGCGCGGGAGCGAGCGGTTCGGCTACCTCAGGGAGGGCATGGTCGACCTCCTGAGCACCAAGCTCGACGGCGCGGGGGAACTGCGGAGCGTGGACGCCCACGTCGTGCTGGGAACCCTGGCTCGGGAGGCCGGCGGGGCGGTGGGCCCGGATTGCGCGCAGGGTCTCGCGCAACGCCTCGGAGCCGGGCTGTTCGTCCTCGGAAACATCCTGGAGGCGGGCGGTCGGGTGCAGCTCAATGCCACGCTGTACGAGGCGTGCGGCGCCGGGCAGGCGGTCGCGCGGGGCTCCGTCCAGGGGGACGCGGACGGGATCTTCGGGATGGTGGACGACCTCACGACGCAGCTCCTGACGGGGCGTTGCGGGGGGCCGGAGACCCGATTCACCCGGATCGCGGCGCTGGCGACCGGATCGTTCGCCGCCCTGAAGGCCTATCTCGAAGGGGAGGCGGAGATGCGCGCCATGCGCCGGGAGCCCGCCGTGGAGGCCTACCGGCGCTCGGTCGGCGTCGATCCGGGATTCGCCCTCGCCTGGTACCGGATGAGCGTCGCGGCGCTGTGGTCGGGGCAGGCGGACCTGGCGCTTCAGGCCGCCGGCCAGGCGCTCCGGCACAGGACACGCCTCTCGGAGCGGGACGGCCGCCTGCTCGAGGCGTTTCACGCGGTGCTGCGGGCCGACAACGACGAGGCCGAGCGGCTCTACCGGTCGGTGCTCGGCACCTATCCCGACGACGTCGAGGCGTGGTACCAGCTGGGAGAGGTCCAGTTCCATGCCGGCCCGCTGCGCGGCCGCCCGATGGCCGACTCGCGGGAGGCGTGGGAGCGCGTGGTCGCCCTCGACCCCGACCATGTCAACGGGCTCGTCCATCTTGGGGCGATTGCAGCGAGCTGCGGAGACCGGGCCACGCTCGAGACCCTCGTCGAGCGAGTCCTCGCCCTGAGCCCCACCGGCGACGCCGCCACGTGGATGCGCGCCGCGCGGGCCTTCGCTCTCGGCGACGCCGGCGGACAGGACGGCGTCGAGGCCGAGCTGCGCCAAGCGAGCGATCGGGCGGTGAACTGGGCCGTCCGCGCGGTCGCCGCCTACCTCGGCGACCTCGAGGGGGCCCTCAGGCTGACGTCGGCGGCGATCGATCCGGTGCGATCTCCGGAGGTGCGCGCGCTCGGACACGTGCTGCGCGCCCACCTGGAGCTGGCCCGGGGCCGCTGGCGATCGGCGCAGGCCGAGCTGGCCGCGTCGGCGGCCCTGGACCCCGATCAGGCGCTGGTGTACCGGGGATTCACGGCCGCCTCTCCCGTCGTGCGCGCGCCGGCGTCCGCTCTCGAGACGTTGCGCGCCGATCTTGGCCGCTGGACGCCTGCCCCGCCGGCCACCGTCCGTGAGCCGGCCTCGCGGCTCCTGCCGCGGGCGGATCTGTACGGCCATCAACGTCTCTACCTGCTCGGGCTCCTGAGCGAGCGCCTGGGGGACCATGCCGAGGCGCTGGAGCACGCCGCGGCGCTCGAGGCGGCGGCTTGTCCCCCCGACGTGGAGGCACTGGTGCGCGAGATGGCCGCGGGGTTGCGGGCGCGCTGCGCGTGGTCCCAGGGACGCCGCGAGAAAGCGCTGGAGGTGCTTCTGCGGGCCAGGAGGCCGGTGCGCTTCGATCTCGTCTTCCCGTCGCTGCTCCACGCGCAGGCGGACGAGCGCTTCACCCTGGCGGAATGGCTCGAGGAGTCCGGGCGCCACGAGGAGGCCCTCCCCTGGTACGCCTCGTTCCTGCGCGGCTCGGTCCACGATCTGATCTACGCCATTCCCGCGCATCTCAAGCGGGGGGCGATCCACGAGCGCCTGGGGGACACGGAGCGGGCGGCGCGGCACTACGGCCGCTTTGCCGCCGCGTGGCAGGGGTGCGACGCGGAGGTCCGCCCGCTGCTCGAAGAGGCGGAGGCCGGGCTCGTGCGGTTGCGGGAGCGCTGAGGCAGAACGCCCGCGGCTGCGAGGGGAGTCCGATCCTACTCGTCCCGCAACGAGACGGCGGGATCGACGCGCAGGGCGCGCCGCGCGGGGATGAAGCTGGCGAGCAGCCCCACCAGGGCAAGCCCCGCCATGGCGGAGCCAAAGGTCGCCGGGTCGGCGGCGCCCACCTCGTACAACAGGCTGCGGAGGACGCGGGTGACGCACAGCGCCCCCAGCCCGCCGCCGAGCATGCCCCAGCCGATCAGCGGCAGCCCTTGACGGAGCATCAGCCGGAAGATATCGGAGCGCTGGGCGCCGAGTGCCATGTGGACCCCGATCTCCCGCGAGCGTTGCGCGACCAGGTGCGCCAGGACTCCGTACACGCCGACCGCGGCCAGGACGACCGCCAGGGCCGCGAACGCCGAAAGCAGCATCAGGTTGAAGCGGCGCTCGCTGACCGATTCCTGTATGACGGCCGACATGGGGGCCACATCGGTGATCGGCAACCGGGCATCGAAGCGCCACACCACCTGCCGCAGGGAATCGGCCAACAGCATGGGATCCCCTGCCTTGCTGCGGATGACGGCCGAGGTCCAGCGCTTCCACGGCTGCTGCTTCTGAGTGGTCGGCGTGTAGATGGTCGGCGGCTGGTCTTCGTTGAGCGCCTCGAAGCGCGTGTCGGCGGCGACCCCCACGATGGTCATCCAGGCGTCCGGCTCGCCCCGAGCCCAGCGGGCGCGCGCCCCCAGGGGATCGCGATCGGGAAGGAACCGGCGCACGAACGCCTCGTTGACCACGCCGACGAGCGGCGAGGTCGGACCGTCCTGGTCGGTGAAGCCGCGCCCGCGCCGCAGCGGCGTTCCCATCGCGACGAAGTAATCGGGGCTGACCTCGTGGGTGTGGACCTCCGGCTCCCGGCCTTCGGGCACGGGCGCCTGGCCCTCGACGATCATGTTGTGCAGCATGCGCCATCCGGCCAGAGGCAACTCGCTGACGAGACCGGCCGCAGCGACGCCGGGGGACGCACGCAGCCCCTGGTCCAATCGCGCGAGGAAGGACTCCTGGGCGGGGATCGGCTCGTAGCGCGACGCCGGCAGCGTCAGCCGGAACGTCAGGACCCGGTCGGGCTCGAACCCCAAGGCCACGCTTCGCAGATGCCAGTAGCTCCTGATCAGAAGCCCGGCCCCGATCAACAGCACCGTCGCCAGCGCCAGCTCGGCGATCACCAGCGCGCGCCACAGCGACGATCGGCCTTCCGTGGAGCGCGCGCCGGAAGGCCGCACCGCCCCGGCGTTGCACAGGTGCAAGGCGGGCGCCACGCCGAACACCAGGCCGGTGGCGACCGACACCAGCAGCGTGTAGATCATCGTCCGGGAGTCGATGGCGACATGGTGAAAGGACGGGAGCTCCGTGGGCATCAGGCGCACCAGAAGGTCCACCCCGCGGCTGGCGAGGAGGACGCCTGCTCCGCCACCGAGGATCGACAGCACCGCGCTCTCGGTGACGAGCTGGCGCACGAGCCTCCCGCGGCTGGCGCCCAGGGCGTGCCTCACCTGCATCTCCCGGCGTCGCGCCACGCCGCGCGCCAGCAGGAGAGACGCGAAATTGCTGCACGCGATGAGCAGCACCAGGCTGACCGCCCCCAGCAGGATCAAGAGCGGCGTGCGCACTCCACCGACCACGTGATCGCGCAGGTCTTCGGCCGTGAAATCCCGGGCCTCGGTTGGATTCAGCTCTCCGATTCGCCTGCCGATCACCTCCAACTCGGTTCGCGCGTCGCCGAGGCTCGCGCCGTCCCGGAGTCGCGCCACGGCGAGAAGGAAGTGGGCCCCGCGCGCATCGGCCCCCTCGGGATACCCGGTTCGAAACGGAATCCAGATCTGGGACTTGAAGGCGAAGAAGGGCAGCCTGAACCCCCGCGGCATCACGGCGATCACGGTATAGGCGGCCCCGCTCAGGTTGAGCTGCCGGCCGACGGCGGCCCGATCGGAGGCCAGGTGGGCCCGCCAGAACTCGTGGCTGACCACCACGACGGGGGCGCGCGCGCGGTCATCCGCTTCGGAAAAGGTGCGTCCGAGGAGCGCCTGAACCCCGAGCGCCCGGAACAGGTCCCCCGCGACCAGCTCGCCGTCGATTCGCTGCGGCTCTCCTTCGCCCACCAGATCCAGGGCCCAGCCGGCGCTTGCCCCCAGTGCCTCGAATGTGGTCGACCGCTCCGCGAGGTCCATGAGGTCCGGCAGCGACTGTCCGCCCGGCAACGTCACGAGTCGGTCGGGGTCGGGATAGGGCAATGGTTTGAGCAGGACGGTGCTGACGACGCTGAAGATCGCGGTGTTGGCGCCGATCCCCAATGCCAGCGTCAGGATGGCGGCGCACGCGAACCCCGGATGATTCCGCAGCACGCGGGCACCGTGCCGCACGTCCCGCCACACCGTGTCCAGCGCGGTTTCCCAGCCTACGGCGCGGACCTCCTCCTTGACGGCGTCAAGACTCCCCATCTCCATCCGGGCGGCCCGAATCGCGTCTTCGCGACTCATGCCCGCGCGCATTCCTTCCGCGATCGCGGCATCCAGGAAACCCCGCAGCTCCTCGTCGAGCTCCCGTTCGATCCGGTCCTTTCGCAGCAGGCCCCGAATTCCGCCGGCGAATCTCCGCAGAAGCGACATGGAGTTCTTCTTCAGGCTTCCAGGATTCTGGCAATGGCCGCAGTCTGTCGTTCCCACTCCCGGGTCTCACTCTTGAGCTGCCTCAGCCCGCGCTCGGTGGCGATGTAATACCTGGCCCGACGGTTGTTCTCCGTCCCGCGCCACTCCCCCTTGATCAGCCCTTCCCGCTCCAGGCGGCGGAAGGCCGGAAACAGGGAGCCCACGTTCACCTGGAAGACTCCCCGGCTGATCTGCTTGAGACGGACGCCGATGCCGTACCCATGCATCGGTTCGAGGGCGAGAGTCTTCAGGATGAGCATGTCCAGGGTGCCCTGGACCACGCCGGACGGTTTTTCGGACAGGGGCGGTCTCCTCTAGACAATCAAGATGAGAGACGATACCACGCGCCTCCCCTAGATTGTCAAGTGGAGCCATCATCTCGCCGGGCGTGGCATTCCGAGGAGATCCCGGATGGTGGCGATGCGAGTGTCATTCCGCCATGGCCCTCCCGGGAGTAAGATCCTCCCCCCGGTCGGCGCCGGTGCCATGGCGGAGGGTTCCTCCGTCCCGAGGAGATTCTGATGTCGCCAGGATGGCCTCGACATCTGATCGCGTGGGCGGCCGCGGTGACGCTGGCGGCCGGCTCGGTCGCGCTCGCCCGGAATCCCACGCCTCCACCGGCCTCAGTACCGCCCGTCCCGGCGGCCTCGCCTTCTCCGTCCCCCGCTCCCAGTCCGGTGAGCGGCATCCGCAACAAGCTCGCGGCGGGGGATCTCCTGAGCGCCGAGTCGATGCTCGAGGTCCATCGCGCCGACAACGGAGAGGACGATCCCTACCTGAGCGGACTCTCGTGGCTGGCGCGCGGCGCCCTGCTGGTCGGGGACCTGGATAAGGCGAAGCGCTACGCCGCCGACGTGCGCGCGCGCTGCGCCGACCGGATGGCGCATGGAGCAAGTCTGGAAGCGGACCACGTCCTCGAGATCGCGCTCGGCGCGGCGATCGAGGTCGAAGCGCAGCGAATCGAGCGCACGAGCGGACCGCGGAAGGCCGCGGAGTTCGTGCGCCGCGAGCTCGCCGGGATCACCGGTCCCGTGGCGCTGCGCTCGCGCCTCAACAAGCGGATCGACATCCTGACGCTGACAGGGAGCGCCGCGCCGGAGCTGGCGATCGAGGACTTCATCGGCGACCGGCCGCCCGCGCTGGCTTCCCTCAAGGGCAAGCCGGTCGTGCTGTTCCTGTGGGCCGAGTGGTGCGGCGACTGCAAGGCCCAGCAGGGGGCCCTGGCACGCGCCCGGAAGCGCCACGCCGCCCAAGGCGTTCAATTCGTGGCGCTGACCCGCTACTACGACGAGGAGGCGAATCGCGCGGCCGAGAAGGCGCGGATCGACAGCGTGTGGAAAACGGTCTACGCCGACGTCGGATCGATTCCGATCGTGATCAGCACCGCCTCGATGGAGCGCTACGGCGGCTCGAGCACCCCGACGTTCGTGTTCGTCGACCGCGCCGGGGTGGTGCGCGAGTACACCCCCACACGGCTCACCGACGCCGAGCTCGACCGCGCGCTGGCGAAGATCACGCGCTGAAAGAGGCGCCGCCCCCCGCCGGTCTGAGGTAGACTGCGCGCCATGTCGACCATCGCACGTCGCCGTCTCGCCGCCGCGGCCGCCGCCTTGGCGGCGGCGCTCGCCTTCCAGCCGGCCGCTTTCACAGACGACAAGCTCGCCGCGATTCGCGCGGAAATCGCCAAGCGCCACGATGAAGGGGTGCGCCGGCTTCAGGAATGGGTGCGGCAACCGTCGATTGCCGCCGAGAACCGAGGCATGAACGAGGGATGCGACATGATGATGCGCCTGGCGCGCGAGGCCGGCTTCGAAAACGTCACGCGCGTCCCCACCGACGGCCAGCCCGGCGTGTTCGCCACGCTGGACGCGGGCGCCCCGCGGACCATCGGCCTCTACTTCATGTACGACGTGAAGCAGGCGGATCCCGCCGAGTGGTCCTCGCCGCCTTGGGACGCGGCCATCGTAGACAAGCCCGGCCTGGGGAAGGTCCTGATGGGGCGCGGCGCGGTGAACCAGAAGGGGCCGGAGGCCGCGTTCCTGGCCGCCCTGCACGCCATCCGGGGGGCGGGCAAGAAGGTTCCGGTCAACCTCGTCCTGGTCGCGGAGGGGGAGGAGGAGATCGGCTCGCCGCACTTCCGGCAGGTCGCGCAGCGGCCGGAGGTGGCCGCCGCGCTCAAGCGCTGCAGCGGCGTCTTCATGCCGTCGGCGTCCCAGGACCCGGACGGCACCGTGACGGTCTCGCTCGGCGCGAAAGGGGTCGTCGAGCTGGAGCTGGTCGCGAGCGGAGAGAAGTGGGGGCGCGGGCCCGGGAAGGACGTGCACTCGAGCAACCGGGCACGTCTCGACAGCCCCGCGTTCCACCTTGTTCAGGCGCTCAACACGCTGGTCACGCCCGACGGAGATCCGGCCATCGACGGCTTCGCGGACGCCGCCCGCCCGGCCTCGGCCGCCGAGCGCGCCATGCTCGACACCGCAGCGGACCGGCTGAACGAGTCCACCGCCAAGAGCCTGCTGTCCGCGCAGCGCTGGGCCCACGACCTCCCCTGGCGGGCGTCACTGGAGCGATTCCTCTTCACCCCGACCGTGAACATCGAGGGGCTCGTGGCTGGCTACACCGGACCCGGCGGAAAGACCGTCCTCCCGCACCGGGCGGTGGCCAAGCTCGATCTCCGCCTCGTGCCGGACATGACGTTCGACGGCGCGGTGGCCGCCCTCAAGGCGCACCTCAAGAAGCGCGGGTTCGGCGACATCGAGGTCAACCCGAGCGGTGGCTACGACCCGACCGGCACTTCGGCGGACGCGCCGATCATCCGCGCGCAATTCTCGGTCTACAAGCGTGCGGGGCTCGACCCCTTCCTGTGGCCGCGCAACGCCGGCTCGTATCCCGGGTACGTCTTCACCGGCGAGCCGCTCAAGCTCCCCTCCGGCCATTTCGGCCTCGGCCACGGGAGCGGCGCGCACGCCCCCGACGAGTACTTCGTCATCGACTCGTCGAATCCCAAGGTGGCGGGCTGGGACGGCGCCGTCGCCTCGTTCGTCGATTACCTCTTCGAGCTCGCCGCCATCCGCTGAGACGGCCCGGAGCCTCACCAGGCCTCCCGCAGAGAGTACAATAGGCCGCATCCCAGCAAGTGCGTGACAACCTTCGGCGTCCGGAACGCCGCCCGTAGACGATCCAGCCCACCGGGATGGAAGCTCGAGATGAAGGACACCGCGGCGATCATCGATAGTCTTGCTCTCCTGGAAGAGCCGATCCGTGCCGAGATCTTCGGCATCGAGCGCCTGGAGCAGCACGCCGAGAGCCTGGCCGCGGCCCATCGCACCACCGGGAAGCCTCCCGGAAGACGGAATCTCCTCCCCAGGGTCCGCGAGAATGCCCGCGTGCTCCTGGCCGGGTACCGGAACATCGCCGAAACCGTCCTGGCGAAGCAGGAGATCACTCCCGCGGCGGAGTGGATCCTCGACAACTTCCACATCGTGGACGAACAGCTCCGCGGCATCCGGGACCACCTCCCGCTGAGCTACTACCGCCTGCTGCCCAAGATCGCCGTGGGCCACCTCGCGGGGTACCCGCGCGTCTACGGACTGGCCTGGGCCTACGTGGCGCACACCGACAGCCGCTTCGAGATGGAAACGATTCAGCGGTTCGTCCGGGCCTACCAGCGGGTCCAGCCGCTGACCATCGGGGAGCTCTGGGCGGTCGCCATCCATCTTCGAGTAGCACTCGTGGAAAACCTGCGACGCCTGTCGCAGCTGATCATCCGATCCCGCCAGGAGCGGGCCCGGGCCGACGCTCTGGCGGACCGCCTGCTGGGCCTCGGCGATCGGGCGGCGGAGCGTCCGGACGAGATCCTGGGCAGCCTGGGGGACGCCCCGCTGGCCCGCGCGTTCGCGGTGCAGCTCGTCCAGCGGCTTCGTGGACTGGACCCCTCGGTCATGCCGGCCCTGGTCTGGCTCGAAAAGAAGCTGGGCGCCCAGGGGACATCAGCGGACGAGGTCGTCGCCCAGGAGCTTCAGGCGCAGGCCGCGGCCAACGTCACCGTCCGGAACATCATCACCAGCATGCGATGGATGTCCTCCATCGACTGGCCCGAGTTCTTCGAGAGCGTCAGCCTGGTGGACGAGGTCCTTCGGAGCGCCCCCGGCTTCGCCGCCATGGATTTCACGACCCGGGACGAGTACCGGGCCCGGATCGAGATGCTCGCCCAGCGATCGGATCATTCCGAGGTCGAGGTGGCGCAGGAAGCGGTGCTCCTGGCGCGCAGCGCGAGCCGGGTGAACCGGCAGGCGGAGACCCTTCCGGGCGTTCCCCGGAGCGCCGAGGAGGACCCCGGATACTACCTGGTCGCCGGGGGCCGGCGGTCCTTCGAGAGGCGTCTGGGTTTTCGCGTCCCCCTGCGGATCCGGCTCCGCCGCGCCTATCGCGCCCATGCGCTGGCGGGCTACCTGGGCGGCATCGCGGCACTCACCGCCCTCCTGCTCTCCGGCCCGCTGGTCCTGACCCGGACGGCCGGAGCCGCCCCGTGGATCCTCGTCCTTCTCGGAATCCTCGGCCTGGTGCCGGCCTCGAACATCGCGGTGTCGCTCGTCCACCGCCTGGTCCCGTTTCTCGTTCCACCGAGGCTCCTCCCCAAGCTCGAGCTCGCCCAGGGCGTGCCGTCCGAGCTTCGCACCCTCGTCGTCATGCCCACGCTGCTCGCGCGCCCGGCCGACATCGAGGAGCATCTCGAGCGGCTCGAGGTGCACTATCTCGCGAATCCGGAAGGCCATCTCCACTTTGCCCTCGTCACGGACTGGGCGGATGCGCCCGGCGAGAGGATGCCCGGCGACGAGGACCTCCTGTCCGAGCTGGCCGGCGGCGTCGCCCAGCTCAACGCGCGGTACGGCAGCCCGCCCGGCGGCGGGGAGCGGTTCCTTCTGCTGCATCGCCGGCGACTCTGGAACGACGGGGAAGGCCGGTGGATCGGCTGGGAGAGAAAGCGCGGAAAGCTCCACGAGCTGAACCGGCTGCTGCGCGGCGCCCGGGACACGACGTTCATTCCGATCAACGGTCGGCCCCCCGCGGCGCCTCAGGACGTTCGCTACGTCATCACCCTGGATGCCGACACCCGGCTTCCGCTGGGGGCCGCCCGCCGGCTGGTCGGGGCCATGGCGCACCCGTTGAACCGGCCGCGGTTCGATCCTCGCAAGGGACGCGTCGTCGAGGGGTACGCGATCCTGCAGCCCCGGCTCACGGCGTCCCTGCCGACGGGTCCCGGGAGCACGACCTACCAGCGGATCATCTCGGGCCCCGGGGGCGTGGATCCGTACGCGGCCGCGGTCTCCGATGTGTATCAGGACCTCTTCGGCGAGGGGTCGTACACGGGAAAGGGGATCTACGACGTCGATGCCTTCGAGGCGGCCCTCGAAGGGAAGGTCCCGGAGAACACGCTCCTGAGCCACGATCTCTTCGAGGGCTCGTTCGCGCGCGCCGGGCTGGCGACCGACGTGGAGCTCTTCGAGGAATTCCCCACCCATTACGAGGTCGCCGCCCGCCGTGACCATCGATGGGTGCGCGGGGACTGGCAGCTTCTGCCCTGGATCCTGGGTCAGGCGCGCGATACCGCGGGCAGGAGACAGAGGACCCGCATCCCGAACCACTGCCGTTGGAAGATGCTGGACAATCTGCGCCGAAGCCTCGCCGCGCCTTCGACGTTCCTGGTTGCGGTGACCGCCTGGATCGTCCCGGCGGCTCCGCCGCTCTGCTGGACGGCGCTGTTCGTCGGATCCATCGTTCTGCCGGCCGTGATCCCGGTTCTCGACGGCCTCCTCCCGCGACGATGGGGGATCTCCAAACGAAGCCACCTTCGCGACGTGGGCCACGACGTCATCGTGGCCCTGTCGCAGACGCTCCTGGCCATCACCATGCTCGCCCACCAGGCCTGGCTCATGGTGGACGCCATGATTCGCACTCTCGGCCGGGTCTACATCACGAAGCGGCACCTCCTCGCGTGGGTGACGGCCGCGCAGGGGGGCTACGGCGCCGACCTGAGACTCCGGTTCTTCTACTGGCACCTGCGCTCGGGAGTGCTCCTGGCCGCCGGAGCCGGCCTGCTCCTCGTCCTGCTCAAGCCGGGAGCCTGGCCCGTGGCCATGCCGTTCGTTCTCCTCTGGCTGCTGGCTCCCGTCTTCGCATGGCGCATCAGCGTCCCGCCGAAGCTCGAGGCATCGCATGCCCTCTCCCCCTCGGAGACGCGCTCATTGCGGCTCGTCGCCCGCCGGACCTGGCGCTTCTTCGAAACCTTCGTGGACGAGCGGAACCATCACCTCCCGCCGGACAACTTCCAGGAGGATCCCGAGCCCGTCGAGGCCCGCCGGACCTCGCCGACGAATCTGGGGCTCTATCTGCTCAGCACGCTGGTCGCCCGCGATTTCGGCTGGATCGGAACCCTGGAGACGGTGGAGCGGCTCGAGGCCACGCTCCGGACCATGGGAGACCTGCGCCGCGTCCGGGGTCACTTCCTCAACTGGTACGACACGCGGGACCTCCGGCCGCTGGAGCCGATGTACGTGTCCACCGTGGACAGCGGCAACCTGGCAGGGTACCTGATCGCCCTGGCGCGGGCGTGCCGCGAGCCCATGCACCGTCCCTTCGCGGGACCGGAGATCCTCGAGGGGATCGGTGACGCGCTCCATCTGCTGATCGATGCGATGAAGAGGGCCGCTGCCGCCCGTTCTGGACCGGCGGCCACCGCGGCGCGGCTGCGCGAGGCCGCGGAGGCCACGGCCGCCGCACTCGAGGGGCTCCCGTCGTCGCCGCCCGATCGACTCCGCCGATTTCGTGAGCTCGAGTCGCGAGCGGACAACCTTCTGGACGTCGCGCGCGCGCATGCGCGCGAGGTCCAGCACGACTCCCGATCGGAGATTCTGATCTGGGCGAGCGCCGTCCAGGGCTCCGTCCGGAGCCATGCCCGCGATGCGCAGCTCCAGGACGGGACCCTCGCGGATCGCCTCGCGGCCCTCGCCTCGCTCGCGGACGAGATGGTCCAGGCCATGGACTTCCAGTTCCTGCTCGATCCGACCTCCAAGCTCTTCTCCATCGGCTATCGCGTGGCCGAGAACACGCTCGATCCCGGCAGGTACGACCTGTTGGCCTCCGAGGCCCGGCTGGCGAGCTTCGTGGCCATCGCCAAGGGGGACGTGCCGCCCCAGCACTGGTTCCATCTCGGCCGCTCCCTGACGCCGATCGGTCACGGAGCGGCCCTGGTCTCGTGGTCCGGGTCCATGTTCGAGTACCTCATGCCGATGCTCGTGATGTCGCAGCCCGCCAAGAGCCTTCTGGATCTGACCTGCCGCCTCGTGGTGGGGCGCCAGATCCGCTACGGCGCGGAGCGTCGGGTGCCTTGGGGGGTCTCCGAATCGGCGTACAACGTGCGTGACGCGGAGCTCACCTATCAGTACTCCGCCTTCGGCGTCCCCGGCCTGGGGCTGAAGCGCGGGCTGTCCGAGGACGTGGTCGTGGCTCCGTACGCCACCGCCCTCGCGGCCATGGTCAACCCCGGCGCCGCCGTCAAGAACTTCGCCCGCCTCGAACAGTCGGGCGCGCGGGGAGCTTACGGCTGCTACGAAGCGCTCGATTACACCCCCTCGAGGCTGCCGGAGAAGACCACGGCCGCCGTGGTCCGCGCCTACATGGCGCATCACCAGGGGATGACCCTCGTCTCCCTGGGGAATGTGCTGAACGAGGCCGCGACCCGGAGGCGTTTTCATGCTCATCCGAAGATCCAGGCGGCGGACCTCCTGCTTCAGGAGAGAACTCCGCGTGCGGTCGCCATCACGCGGCCACGGGCGGAGGAGGTTCAGGTCGCGGCGCTCGTGCGGGACCTGCTTCCTCCCACCCTGCGGCGCTTCGACTCGCCGCACGACATCACACCCCGCACCCACCTTCTCTCCAACGGGCGGTACACCGTCATGGTCACGGCAGCGGGCGCCGGGTTCAGCCGATGGCGCGACCTGGCAGTGACCCGCTGGCGCGAGGACACGACGCGTGATTGCTGGGGGACGTTCGTCTTCCTGCGGGACGCGGGAACCGGCGGCGTGTGGTCCTCGGGATACCAGCCGAGCGGGACACCCTCGGACCGGTACGAGGTGGTCTATACGGAAGACCGGGCCCGGATCGAGCAGAGGGACCGATCGCTTTCGATCGTGCTCGAGATCGTCGTGTCCCCCGAGGACGACGCGGAGCTCCGCCGGCTGACGGTGACCAATCTCGAAAACCGGCACCGCGAGATCGATTTCACCTCGTATGCCGAGGTCGTGCTGGCACCGCAGGCCGCGGACGAGGCCCACCCCGCCTTCTCCAACCTCTTCGTGGAGACGGAGTTCGTTCCCCACCTCGGCACCCTGCTGGCCACGAGGCGGCCGCGCTCGGCGGACGAGCCCCGGGTCTGGCTCGCCCATCTGGCCGCGCCGGAAGGCGAAACCGTCCACGCCTTGCAGTACGAGAGCGACCGCGCGCGCTTTCTGGGACGGGGCCGCGGGGTCCGCGCGCCGATCTCCATGATCGACGGAGGTCCGCTGAGCAACTCGGCGGGGACGGTCCTGGATCCGATCGTGAGCCTCAGGCACCGGGTGGCGCTCCCCCCTCAAGGGACGGTCCGCATCGTGCACACCACGCTCGTGGCGCGGACACGGGAGGAGGCGCTCCAGATCGCCGTGAAGTATCAACAGCCGGCGACGTTCGAGCGGGAAAGCACCCTGGCCTGGACACGGGCCCAGGTCCACCTGCATCACCTGAGGATCACCCAGGACGAGGCGCATCTGTTCCAGCGCCTGGCCAATCGCCTGCTGTACACCGATCCCACGCTGCGCGCCGCGCCGCAGGTGCTGGCCACGAATCGCAGGGGACCGTCCGGGCTCTGGGCCTACGGCATCTCCGGAGATCTGCCGATCGCCCTGGTGCGCATCGAGCAGGACGAAGATCGGGACGTCGTGAGGCAGCTCCTTCGGGCGCAGGAGTACTGGGGGTTGAAGGGGGTCCCCGCCGATCTGGTGATCCTCAATGCGAAGGGGACGTCCTATGCGCAGGATCTCCAGCAATCGATCGAGGCCATGGTGCGGGTCAGCCGATCCGCGGCCGGTCGCGAGGCCGAGGGGGAGCGCGAGCGGGTGTTCGTGCTTCGGGAGGACCTCCTGCCCCCGCAGGACCTGGTCCTGCTGCGCTCGGCGGCGCGCGTGCTGATCGTGGCCAGCCGCGGTTCGCTCTCCGAGCAGACCATCCGGCTGGAACGATCGGGGCCGGCTCCGCCGCGGCTCCGCCCCCCGCGCGGGAAGGCGGAGCCCGTCTCCGCGCCCGTGCTGGATCTCGAGTTCTTCAACGGCCTGGGAGGGTTCACACCGGACGGCCGCGAGTACGTCACGGTGCTGGGCAAGGGGCAGTGGACGCCGGCTCCCTGGATCAACGTGGTGGCCAACCCCGAGTTCGGATTCCAGGTCTCGGAGGCGGGATCGGGGTGCACGTGGTCCGTGAACAGCCGGGAGAACCGGCTGACACCATGGTCCAACGATCCGGTCAGCGACACGCCGGGCGAGGTGCTCTACGTGCGTGACGAGGACAGCGGTCTGGTCTGGGGACCCACCTGCCTTCCCATGCGCGAAGAGGACCAGCCCTACGTCATCCGGCACGGCCAGGGGTACAGTCGCTTCGAGCACACCTCGCACGGCATCGCGCTGGATCTCCTGATGCTCGTGCCGCGGAGCGACCCCGTCAAGATCTCACGCCTCACCCTGGAGAACCGGTCCGGCCGCACCCGGCGGCTCTCGGTCACGGCGTACGCGGAGTGGGTGCTGGGCGTCGCGCGCGCGGGTTCCGTCCCGTTCGTGCTCACCGAAATCGATCCCGCGACCGGGGCCATGCTCGCTCGAAACGCCTGGAATGGAGAGTTCGCGAGCCGGGTCGCCTTCGCCGACCTGGGGGGCCTCCAGACCTCCTGGACCGGCGACCGCCTCGAGTTCCTGGGCCGCAACGCCAGCCTCGACCATCCCGAGTCGCTGGAGCGTGGCCAGAGGCTCTCGGGAAAGACGGGAGCGGGCCTGGATCCCTGCGCCGCGCTGCAGACGGTCGTCGAAATCGTGCCCGGAGCACGCACCGAGGTGCTGTTTCTCCTCGGGCAGGGGGAGAGTCTCGAGCACTCTCGTGCCTTGATCGAGCGCTATCGAGCGACGGGCTGCGATCAGGTTCTTCGGGAGAATCAGGAGCACTGGGACGGTCTGCTGGGTGCGGTGCAGGTGAAGACTCCCGATCGCTCCATGGATCTCATGCTCAACCGCTGGCTCCTGTACCAGACTCTTTCGTGCCGGACCTGGGGCCGATCCGCCCTCTACCAGTCCGGAGGAGCGTACGGTTTCCGCGACCAGCTCCAGGACGTCCTGGCCCTGGGGGCCACCAGGCCCGACATCGTGCGCGAGCACCTCCTGCGGTCCGCCGCACGGCAGTTCAGGGAAGGGGATGTCCAGCACTGGTGGCATCCTCCCACGGGCCGCGGGGTCCGGACCCGGATCTCCGACGACCGCCTCTGGCTTCCCTACGCGGTGTCCGAGTATCTCCGGTCGACCGGGGACCGGACGGTGCTCGACGAACAGGTTCCATGGCTCGAGGGCGCCCCACTGGACGACAGCCGGCAGGAAGCCTACTTCGAGCCGACGGCATCGGAGGAGCGGGGGACGCTGTTCGAGCATTGCGCGCGGGCCCTGGACCTTGGTCTGGACTCGGGGAGCCATGGCCTGCCCCTGATCGGCGCCGGGGACTGGAACGACGGCATGAACCGCGTCGGCCGCGAAGGCCGCGGAGAGAGCGTCTGGCTGGGCTGGTTCCTGCTTGTGAACCTGAGGAAGTTCGCCCGGCTCGCCGACTCGCGCGCGGAGGTGGAGCGTGCCGCCCGCTGGCGGAGGCGGGCCGACTCTCTGGAGGCTTCGCTGGACCGGGAGGCATGGGACGGCGCGTGGTATCGACGCGCCTTCTTCGACGACGGAACGCCGCTCGGGTCGGCGGCGAACGACGAATGCCGGATCGACTCCATCTCGCAGTCCTGGGCGGTCCTCTCCGGCGCCGGCAACAGGGATCGGGCGCGCCAGGCCATGGCATCCGCCGAGCGACTGCTCCTTCTGCGCGAGGAACGGCTGCACCTGCTTCTCGCCCCGCCATTCGACCGGACACCCCTCGACCCCGGGTATATAAAAGGATACCCCCCCGGTATCCGGGAGAACGGCGGGCAGTACACCCATGCCGCGATCTGGTCGGTCATGGCGTTCGCCGAGCTGGGGGACGGCGACCGGGCCGTCGATCTCTTCGGTCTATTGAACCCCATCCGGCATGCGGACACTCCTGAGAAGGTCTTCAGGTACAAGGCGGAGCCCTACGTCGTGGCGGCGGACGTCTACTCCGAGCTTCCCCACGTGGGACGCGGAGGATGGACCTGGTACACCGGGTCCGCGGGCTGGCTGTACCGCGCGGGCCTGGAATGGATTCTCGGTTTCCGGAAGGAAGGCAACGCGCTGCGCGTCGATCCCTGCATCCCCCGAGGGTGGCCAGGCTTCGAGATCACCTACCGATTCGGCGGCGCCGTCTACCGGATCACCGTCGAGAATCCGCAGGGAGTCTGCCGCGGGGTATCCCTCGTCAGCCTGGACGGAGCCCCGCTTCCGGGTGAAGCGCTCATCCCGCTGTCCGACGACGGGCGCGACCACCATGTCCTGGTGCAGTTGGGATAGGCATCGGTCTCATTCAGAGTAACTTACTGATGGCGAACAACTTTCACGTACGGAGGGCCTCGTCACGCAGGCCGACTCGCGCCTGCTCAGGGTGATGCTGGAGAATCTCCATAGTGGCGCTGAGAGTGTGGAAGCAAACAAGAGTGGAGTGAGTTCGGTAGAGGCGATTTCGCGTCAGAAGGCGCGTACCAGGGTGTGACGCTGCTCGTTCGGCAGGGAGGGGATGACCAGCTCCCTGCGGTAGTGCTCCATCACCTCCTGACCTGCCTGGACACGAGCGGGATGCAGCCGTTCCGCCAGCACCTGTGGCCAGCTCCACGGCCGGTTCGTGAGCCGGAGCCGCATCGCCGTGGTGCCGTCTCTGGGATGGCGCTCCGAGCGGGCCTGCACCAGGTTGCGCCACACCACGAACAGGGCGAGTCGCTCGACCAGGCCGTTGTAGCTGCGGCCGAAGGCGATGGTCTCGCGC
>DASYUH010000093.1 GCA_036001465.1 Candidatus Polarisedimenticolia bacterium | reverse complement strand
GGATTCAACGCCGCGAACCTGACCCGCACCAGCGCCTCTCCCGGGCCGGGGTGAGGATCCGCCACCTCGCCCAACCGAAGCGTGCCGACTCCGTCGAACGAGTCCATCAGCCATGCGCGCATCACCTGTTCCTCCGCCGCTCGGATCCATTCTCGTCGATGGGGCCCATCAGCTCGTCTGGGGAGCGGGGTATCGGTACGGACGCGACGACGTGGAGGACGGGTTCCTGGTCGGGTTCCGGCCCACACGCCGCGATCTGAGCTGGATCAACCTCTACGTCGAGGACGACGTCCGTCTCGGCGAGAAGCTCCATCTCACGGCCGGCATCAAGCTGGAGCGGAACGGCTACACGGGATGGGAGTATCTGCCCACACGTCCGGCTGGCCTGGAAGCCCTCCGGCGACCACCTCCTCTGGGCCGCCGTCTCACGGGCCGTGCGCGCCCCGGCGCGGTTCGACCGGGACGTCATCCGCCCGCTGGGCGGCGTGTTCGGTGGCCCGAATTTCGTGGCCGAGGTCGCCGACGTGTTCCAGCTCGGGTATCGGGCGCGGCCGATCAGCGTCGTCACCGGGTCGGTCACGGCATTCCTCCACCAATGGGACAAGTTGCGCAGTGCCACGGCGGCGCCCGTGATATTCGAGAACAGGATCGAGGGACCCGTGTACGGCGTGGAAGCATGGGCGTCGTGGCAGGTCCTGGGCCCCTGGCGCCTCAGTGGAGGCTTCACCGAACTCCGCAAGCGCCTGCGCCTCGAGCCCGGGAGCACGGATCCGCAGGGAGCGAGGAACCCGCAGTTCGCCAGCGACCCGGGACACCAATGGATGCTGCGGTCGTCCCTCAGCGTCTGGACCAGGCACGACCTGGACGCCACGGTGCGCCACGTGGCCGCGCTTTCGAATCCGAGCGTACCGGCCTATACCGCGGTGGACCTGCGCTATGCATGGCGGCTGCGCCCCGACCTGGAGCTCTCACTCAAGGGACAGAACCTCTTCGACCGCAGCCATCCCGAATTCAACGCGGCGCCCGGACGCAGTGAGTTCGAGCGCGCCGTTCTCCTGCGCGCGAGATGGTCGCGTTGAGCGCGCAAGCGATCGCCCTCTCCTGCGTCCATCCGGGCCGCCAGGCGGCCGAGGTCCAGCTCCGCTCGCGGGCGCTGGGCCGCCGCAGTGTCGCTCAGCAGGTGATGTGCAGGATCAGGTTCGTGTCGGCGGGCAACGCCTCGTTGACCAGCCTCACCAGCTCGGGGGTCGGCTTCGTCAGCAGCTCGAGGCCGCGCCGGCGTGCCTCCTCGCGGACGTCCTCGGCGACCGGCAGCCGCCCATGGGCGCCGGTACCGACCCACAGCCGCCGGCCGGCCCAGGGGATCTCCTCGGCCGCGGTGAGCGGTGTGTGGCCGAACTCGGCCCGCCGGGGCTTGGAGGGTCCCTTCTTGCGCTTGCGGATCCGCCCGGCCTCGACCACCACGTCGTGATCATAGGCCGTGCCGTCGATCATGATCCGCCCGAACTCGTAGGCGTCGATCCGCATGTCCGGCTACTGTCTGAGCGAATGCACATGATACACCGCTCGGGGCTCAGTGCCTTGGGCGGGAATGACCGGTCTTCCCCAGTTCCCGCGGCGGACGCATCTCACCAATCCTCCTTCTCGAAATGGATGCCGCAGGTGTCGGCGATGTGCTTGATGTCCGCCATGAGGGACGGATTGCCGCAGGTCAGGATGACGGTCCGCGCCGGATCGAGCCTGATCCTCAGCTCCTCCCGGGAGACGTGCCGCGGGAGAGCCGGTGCCACGGCGCTCTCCCGTGCCGCCCGGGCGGGCAGGATCTCCCCTCCTCGCGCGAGGGTTTCCTGCAGGTCCTGCTCCTCCTTCATCGGCAGGCCGAGGATGTGACGGAGCACGTTGTTTGCCCGCCCTCGAGCGAGGTACGGGTCCAGCGCATCCCTGGCCGTGGGGCGACTCACCGATGCGATGTACAGGAAATCGAAGCGGCGGGAGGCCGCGATGGTGGCGAGTTCCTGGTGATAGCCCAGTTCATCGTACGTCCGGTTGGCGTGGAGCAGCGTGTACTGGACGCCGTCTGTCCGGCCCTGGCCGGCCTCGGAATGGATCTGCTTGAGCATCGATACGAACGGGGCCAGGCCGGTACCGCTTCCCACGAGCAACACACTCTGAAACCCCTTCGCCCTGCTCTCGAGCGTGAAGTTCCCGGTGATGCGACTGAAATAGCGCACCTGGTCGTCCAGGGGCGGGTTCAGCTTGAAGAGCGACCCGCTCAGACGGCCGGGGACGCCGTGCGGGTTCTTCTCGAGGACGACGTAGAACTCGAGATGGCCGTTCTCCGCGGTCTCGAAGGGTGCGGAGGCGATCGAGTAGGAGTGCGTCACCGCGCCCAGCCTCGGACCGCCGGACTCGTCGAGATCGAGAACGTAGTCCACGCCGCCGTCCGGAGCCACCACACGTCTCGTGAGCCAGCAGTTGTCGCGGCGAAGGGCCATGTACTGGCCGGGCTTGTAATCCGGGAACCGATCCCCGTCCTCCGGGCGGAGGCGGAATGTCCCCAGCACGGGCGAGAGCTCATGCCAGGCGACCACGCTTCCCACCCTGAAATCCGCCACTCACTCCCCCTGGCCGGTTCCCGCCTTCTTCAAGGCGTTCCTGGTGGCGTATCATCCCCTGGATCGTGACCAGAGGTGTCGTACCGCGCGACGCATCAGGTCACCTTTCGCCGCTTCCGCAGCTCTGGGGAGGGACGCCATGACGGCCACCATTCGCGCTGTCGAGTACTTCTACGTCATGGTCAAGGACCGCCCCGGCGCAGCGTACGAGCTCCTGTCACATCTCGCCGCCGCCGAAGTGAATCTCCTCGCTTTCAACGCCATCCCCACCGGCCCCGAGCACACGCAACTGGTCCTCTTCCCCGAGAAAGTCGAGCTGCTGATCAAGGCCGCGGAGAAGGCAGGTCTCAGGCTGATGGGGCCCGAGCGGGCCTTCCTCATCCAAGGGGACGATCGGCTCGGCGCCATCGCCGAGATACATAGAAGGCTCCTCGACGCCCAGATCAACGTATACGCCTCCAGTGGAGTCACGGACGGAAGAGGCGGCTACGGCTACATCCTCTACGTCAAGGCCGACCAGTTCCGAAGCGCCGCACTCGTCCTGGGGGCCTAGGAGTCCGTCCCGGTCATGTACGAGCTCTGGTGCAGGGAAGTGTAGCGCACGCGTGCCTGGGAGCATGTCTTCGACGTTGACGAGGACACGCCCCTGACTTGACCGCGTCGGTCGGGGCGGCGTAGCCTGCGATCATTTCTGCGGGTCGTTCTGATGGCGTCCACTCGTCGGAAGCGCCCGGGAACGCCTGCGGCTCGAAGTGCCGTCCCGCCGTTGGCCTCTCGCGAATGGAGGCTCTCGTGGTCATCGGCGTTCCGACAGAAACGGCGCCCGGCGAACAGCGCGTGGCGCTCGTCCCTGAGCTCGTGCCGAGGCTCACGAAGCAGGGGCTGGAGGTCCTCGTGGAGGCCGGCGCGGGCGCCGCGGCCGGCTTCCCGGACTCGTCCTACGTGGACAAGGGCGCGCGGCTCGGGTCCGCCGTGCTCGAGGCGGCGGACGTCGTCTTGAAGGTGCAGCCACCGTCGGCCGACGAGGTGGAACGGCTGAAGGAAGGGACGACCCTCGTCGGCCTCCTCCGGCCGTACGACAGCACCGTTACCATCAAGGCCCTGGCCGCACGCAGGGTGACCGCCTTCTCGATGGAGCTCATGCCGCGCATCACGCGCGCCCAGTCCATGGATGCCCTGAGCGCCATGAGCACGGTCGCCGGGTACAAGGCCGTCCTGATCGCGGCCAGCCGGCTGCCGAAGTTCTTCCCCCTGCTCATGACCGCGGCCGGCAACGTGGCCCCCGCCCGCGTCTTCATCATCGGGGCGGGCGTGGCGGGGCTGCAGGCCATCGGGACGGCGAAGCGGCTCGGGGCCATCGTGGAGGCCTACGACACGCGCCCGGTGGTGAAGGAGCAGGTGGAGAGCCTGGGGGCCCGTTTCGCGGAGCTGGGGGTCGAGGCGAAGGACGCCCAGGACAAGGGAGGGTACGCCAAGGCCCAGTCGGAGGAGTTCTACCGCCGGCAGCAGGAGCTGATGTCCAAGTACGTGACGGCCGCGGACGTGGTGATCCCCACGGCGCTCGTCCCCGGCCAGCGCGCCCCCGTGCTCGTCACCGAGGACATGGTACGGGCCATGCGGCCGGGGTCGGTGATCGTCGACCTGGCGGCGGAGCAGGGCGGCAACTGCGCGCTCACCGAGCCGGGCCGGGAGGTCGTGAAGCACGGCGTCCTGATCATCGGCCCCACGAACCTTCCCAGCACCATGCCGGTGCACGCCAGCGAGATGTACGCGAGGACGGTCACGAGCTTCCTCTCTCACCTTCTCGAGGATGGAAGGCTGCACCTGGACCTGGAGGACGAGCTGACACGCGGTCCCCTCGTGACGTACCAGGGAGAGGTCGTCCATGAAGCGGTCCGGGCCAAGCTGCTCGATGACGCCAAGGCCGGAGCGAGGACGCCAGACAGATGACGACCGAGCTGGAGATCGGGCTCTACATCTTCATGCTCGCCGGCTTCCTCGGGTACCACCTGATCTCGGGGGTGCCGCCGCTGCTCCACACGCCGCTGATGTCCGCCACCAACGCGATGTCGGGGATCTCGCTGGTGGGCTCGCTGATCGTCGCCGGCGCGGGCCACGATCCCCTGAGCACGGCCTTCGGCTTCATTGCCGTGACGTGTTCGAGCACCAACGTGGTGGGCGGCTTCCTGATCACCGATCGCATGCTGCGGATGTTCAAGAGGGAGCAGGACCGCGTGGCCCGAAAGGGCCGGGGGCGGACGGTTGCCCTGGCCCTGCTCACCGTCCTGGCCGTGCTGGTGGGCGTGATCCTCTCCTTCCCTGACCTCAGGTCCCACTTCGCCGGTCGCGATCTGACCCAGGCCCTGAAGTTCTGCTACATCCTCTCGGCCGCCCTCTTCATCATGGGGCTGAAGGGCCTCAGCTCTCCCCGCTACGCCCGGAAGGGGATGTTCCTGGCCGAGTTCGGCATGGTCATGGCCGTCGTGGGCACACTCCTGCTTCCCGAGATCGTCACCTACCGGTGGATCGTCGTCGGGCTCATCCTCGGTTCCCTCATCGGCGGGAGCATGGGGATGTGGATACCGATGACGGCCGTCCCGCAGCGGACGGCCCTTTCCCATTCGCTGGGGGCCCTGGCCGCGACCCTGATCGGCGTCTCCGAGTACATCCGGCACGGGGGGGCGCTCGCGACGGTGCTCATGACGGCGATCGGGGCGGAGGTGGTCATCGGCGGCCTCACCTTCACGGGCAGCCTGATGGCGGCGGGCAAGCTCCAGGGGCTTCTCCCCGGAGCGCCCATCACGTACAGGGCGCAGAACGCATCCAACATCGCGTTGCTGGCGGTCATGCTCGGCAGCCTCGTGTACCTGATCCTCGCGCCCTCGGCCACCTGGCTCTTCTTCGTCATGGTCGCCCTCGCCCTGCTGTTCGGCTTCCTGCTCGTCATCCCCATCGGGGCCGCGGACATGCCGGTCGTGATCTCCCTGCTGAACTCCTACGCCGGGCTCGCCGACGCGGCCATGGGCTTCGTCCTGATGAACAAGATCCAGATCATCACCGGCTCCCTCGACGGGACCTCGGGCTTCCTCCTCTCGCTGCTGATGTGCAGGGCAATGAACCGCTCGGCCATCAACGTGCTCTTCGGCGCCTTCGGGAAGGTCGAGGCGGAAGCCGTCGGTCCGGCGGCGGAGGCGAAAGGGAGTGTGCGCAGCATCGCCCCCGACGAGGTGGCGACCCTGTTCGACGGCGCCCAGTCCGTCATCATCGTCCCGGGGTACGGGATGGCCGTGGCCCAGGCCCAACACGGCGTCGCCGAGCTGGGAAAGCGGCTGATGAAGCGCGGCATCGACGTCAAGTACGCGATCCACCCTGTCGCCGGCCGCATGCCCGGGCACATGAACGTGCTGCTTGCCGACGCCCAGGTCCCCTATGACCAGCTCTAC
>DASYUH010000092.1 GCA_036001465.1 Candidatus Polarisedimenticolia bacterium | reverse complement strand
ACCGCGTGCCCAGTGGATAAGGCGCGCAACTGGGCGATCGGAAGGACTTATGCCTCGAGGTGTGCGATCGCAGTGACCGGCTCCGGCCACCCCACGAACGCCCCGTCCGGCCCCGACCGCAACAAGCTCCGCACCACTATGGAAGCGGTCAGCGGGCCGCGCGCCGGGCCTGCGCCTGAGCCCCCCGGACCTTCAGGACGCCGGCGGAGACCAGGTTGAAGAGCAGGGAGTAGGTCTCGAATTCCCCCTGGCGGGCTAGGCCGGCGATCTCGCTGAGGGTGTGGGAGCCGTCCACCAGCGCCAGGATCTTCTTCTCGTCCGGCCCGAGGTCGGGCCGCGCGCTCAGCTCTCGGGGCGACAGGGCCGGCTCGAGGAGCACCGAATCGTCGGGGAAAATGGCTCGCATCTTGGCCCACTCGTCGAGCCGGTGAATGCCTTCCATGATGATCTTCGTGGTCGACATCGACAGGGTGATTTTCTCCTTGGCGTCCGGCTCCCCCTCCACGAATTCGAAGATTCCCGATCGCCAGTGGAAGAGACTGTACACGATCTCGAGGACCTGGTGCTTCACCGCCCACAGGAGCTGATCGGCCGTGATGAACCCCATGCGCACCAGGACCTTGCCGTGGCGCGTGGTCTCGTCGATCTTCGAGGCCGACACGGCGTTCTGCTCGGGCGTGATGATCCCCTTCCGCACCAGGCAGTTTCCCAGGCTGTCGCGCACCGAATTGGAGCGGGCGAAGACGATTTCCCCCTGCTCCCAGTGCAGCGACCGGGTCTCCGCTCCGCGCGTCAGCTTGAGGACGCCGGTCTTCTTGGACATGCCGAGGAGGCTGAAGATGTCGGACAGGTTGATGCCGCCGAGGTCCCCGCTCAGAATGGTCGATCCGGCCATCGGCGCCCCTTCAGGCGGTCCGGACGGCGCCAGAATCCCGCCGGCCCGGACGCCCGATTACGCTGCTGTATTTGCGCCGCAAGGCGCGGGATTTGGCCTTGACAGCCCCTGGGCCTCCCCGTACACTTAGCCCGCGATCGCTCAGTGCGGTCGCTCCAAATGACTGATTTCCAAAGGCTCTGGGGCCATGGGTCGGGGAAGCACGCCGGCCCAGGGCGATGATTTTTTGAGCGTTCGACACTCTGGAGGTCGTGCATTGAGGACGTTGCCTCGGAACCTCGCGCTGCTTCTTTCCCTGGCAGTCGTTGCCACCTTCGCGTGCAGCAAGACCCAGGACACGGCCCCGGAACGCCGGATCTTCGGGGAGCCGCCCACGATTGTGAGCGTCGACCCCGATTTCGTCGAACCGCAGCACGAGACGCAATGCGATTTCACCGAAATCGTCCTCGCGCTGTTCTGCCAATTCGGATATCTGGACATGGAACCGCAGACCGGGACCGGCTGGTGGATCGTGCCGGGCGATCCCACATTCCACCACACGGCCACCCCCAGTACCGTTCCCGGCGTCATCATCGACGCCATATACACCGAGATCAACTTCAAGGCTAAAGTCGTCGATCCCAACTCGACCACCGGGAACAACAACATTCTCCTCGTCAGCTCCAGCTTCATCACGCCGGAGAGCACCGTCGAGACATCGCTCGTGCTGTTCGACGACGGTTCGCAGAACAACTTTCCGGTCGAGCAGAAAACCCCGGCGGTTCAAGAGGCCTGCACCGTCGACATTCCAAGCGCCACCTGTTCGTGCGACAGCGCCCGGTACAACATCCAGTCGGGGGATCAGGTCAAGGGCGACGATCTGTACACCCGGCGATTCGTCATCCTCAGCCGGACGACGTCGGGCTTCTTGGAAGATTGCATCATGCGATCCAGGAACGTCATCGGCGTGCCTGCCGATCCGCAGTCCACCTACGAGTTCAAGATCGAGGCCGTCGATCGCCAGGGGAACCTCGCAGCCTGGCCGAACAAGCTGGTCGCCGTATCCGACGAAAGCCGGTTCGCCTGCGCAGGCGACTCGTGCGGCTGCTGCCTGCTGCACGGCTTCTCGCAGCAGACAGACCTCCGTAACTGCAAAGGCGAGCCCGGGATGCTCTCGCCGTCCAGCTTCCCGAACGGATTCTGCATCGACGGAATCGAATAGCCGCGCCTCGGACGACGGCATCCTTCACCCCTCTTCATTTCTGGAAGGTAATTTCGCAGAGCGGCAAGATCAAGGATGGTTGCGGCCCGGCCCCATACTCGGACATCCTAGGGCAGCGATCCGAGCAATCGGGCCAGTCGGGCCGCCACCTCAGGCGTGATGGTCCGGGCCTCGAGCGCCAGGCCGACCGAGCGGAGCGCAAGGGCCCGGTGCACCCGGCGCATTTCCGCGGGCAGGGTGCGCAGCGCCTCGCCATGGAGCCGCAGGGTCGCGATGTCCCCGCGCGAGACCGGCCCCGTCAACGCCCTGACGGGCCCGAGCCGGGCCACATTATCCACCGTGCCCCGGATCAGCGGCATGTACAGGCGCGCGGCCTGGCGCGACCCCAGGCCGAGGCCGCGCGCGGCCTCAAATCCCCCCGCGAGAAACGCCACGAGGTCGTTGGAGAGCATGCACGCGATCAGGTGATACAGGGCCTTCGCCTGCCGGGGAATCGTGACCGGAGTGCCGCCGACCTCGATGACCAGCCGCCGCAGGGGCCGCACGGCGCCGGGATCGCCCTCGATGGCGAACGGCGTGCCGCGCAGATCGACGTCCCGCCTGGGAGCGGCGATGCTCGCCAGCGGGTGAACCGAGGCGACCAGCCCCCCGCGTCTCTTCAAGGGGTCGAGGGCGGCCGAGGAGATCGCCCCGCTGGTGTGGAACACGACCCTCCCGGCCCATGGCACCCGGCTCCGCGCCAGCTCGCGCGCCACGGGGACTATTTCGCGATCCGGCGTGGCGATGAGGACAAGACGGGCGCGCGCCGCGGCCTGGACGTTCGAGGTCGTGGGCTCGCCGCCGCCGATGAACGCCCGCGCCAGCCGGGCGGATTGAAGGGTGCGGCAGGACAGGCCCGTGGGCTGGTACCCGCGGAGCGTCAGCAGCCGCCCCAGGGTGCGGCCGAGGCGTCCCGCCCCGATGATTGCGAATTTCGCCTTCATCTCGAAGCTCCGGCGGCGGCCGGGCCCGGAAGACGCTCGAGCCGGTCCAGAAGGGCCTGAAGCTCCCGAGGGCGCGGGGCCTCGAAGGCCAGACGCTCGCCGGTCCGCGGGTGGGTGAACGCGAGGCGCCGCGCGTGCAGCGCCAGGCCGGCATAGGACCGCAGGATCTCCCCGAAGGGCGGGCCGGCCCGGTTCGGGTCCCTCCGGCCACCGTACAGGCGATCGCCGACGACCGGATGGGACATCGAGCTGAGATGCACGCGAATCTGGTGTGTCCTGCCGGTCTCCGGCCGGATTTCAAGGAAGGACACCGGGCCGCGGGTGTAGAGGACCCGGTAGGCGGTCCGGGAGGGACGCCCGTCCGGGCGCACCGTCATCCGGGTGCGGGCAGTCGGGTGGCGACCGATGGCGGAATCGACGACGCCTCGACCGGCGCTCGGACGGCCCCAGACCAGGGCTTCGTAGACCTTCTCGACCTCGCGCGCCTTGAACTGGGCGGCCAGGGCACGGTGCGCCAGATCGTTCTTGGCGACGGCCAGGACGCCCGAGGTGTCCTTGTCGAGACGGTGCACGATGCCGGGGCGCTCGACGCCGCCGACACCCGAGAGATCCCGGCAATGGTGCAGGAGCGCATTCACCACCGTGCCGCCTCGGGAACCGGCGCCGGGATGAACCGTCTGGCCGGGGGGCTTGTCGAGAACCAGTAGGTCGGCATCCTCGTGCAGGATGGTCAGAGGCAGGTCCTCCGCCGCGAGCGCGGACGGCACGGGGGCGGGGCGGTCGATCTCCACCCGCTCGCCGCCGCGCACCCTGTCCGAGGGGCGCGCCGGCCGGCCGGCCACCAGGACGCGTCCCCCCCGCATGAGCCGCTGCAGAGCGGCGCGGCTTTCCCCCGGCAGCCGCTCGGCCAGCGTCCGATCGAGCCTCTGGCCGCGGGATTCGGCCGGCAGATCGAGCGTCAGGTGCCGCCTGCCGGCGCGCGCCCGGGTGCGGGGAGGCATGGCCTAGGCGCCTGTGCGCGCGGGGGAGCCGCCTGCGGTCCGGCGGAGCCGGACCAGCATCACGACGGCGACGAGCGCCGCCGGCACCGCGATGATCTGCGAGGTGGACAGGGCGCCCCCGAGGAAGACACCGCGGGCGGCATCGCCCCGCACGGTCTCGACCAGGAAGCGGAGCACCGCATAGAGCAGCACGTAGACCCAGAAGACCTGTCCGGGGGGGTGACGGCGCTTCAGCAGGCGGAGCGTGACGGCGAGAATCAGCAGGTCGGCGAGGGCATGGTAGATCTGGGTCGGGTGGAGCGCCACGCCCAGCGGCACTCCGGTGAGCTGGTAGGCGGCCGGCTTGGTGAACGTCACGGCCCAGGGCAGGTCGCAGGCCCGTCCGTAGCAGCAGCCGGCCGCGAAGCAGCCGATCCGGCCGATCGCCTGGCCAAGCGCCAGCGGCGGCGCGGCGAGGTCGGCCATCTTGCCGATGGGCAGGCGATGGCGGCGGACATAGGCGACCCCGGCCGCGGCCGCGAGCGCGAAGCCGCCGTAGAACACGCCGGCCGATCGCAGGTTCCGCAGGATCTCCGCGGGGTGCTCGTAATAGTAGCGCGCGTCGATCAGGTACAGCGTCGCCTTGGCGCCCACGAAGCCGGCCAGAAGCGCCACGATCCCCAGATCGATGATGCGGGCGCTGTCGATCCCCTCGCGGCGGGCCAGCGCCACCCCCAGGCGCAGCGCCAGAAGGAACCCGAGGGCGTAGAACAGGCCGTACGTCCCGACCGTGAACTGACCGAAGCGGCCGAGGTCCAGCTGGAACAGGACGGGATACATGTCAGGCTCCCGGGGGAAGCGCGGCCTGGCGGTTCCAGCCACGCGCCAGCAGGTCGATCACGAGACAGGCGACGCCGATGCAGATGCACGAGTCCGCCACGTTGAAGGCCGGCCAGTGGTGCTCGCCCACGAAGACGTCCAGGAAGTCCACGACGTACCCGAGCCGGATCCGATCCACCAGGTTCCCCAGAGCCCCGCCCAGGATGAGCGCCAGCCCGGACTGGGTGGCGAAGTCGTGGACCGTCGTGCGGTACTGGAACACGAGCATCAAGGCCACGGCGAGGAGCGGCACGGCGGTGAACAGGGTGCTGCGGTAGGGGTCCGGAAGATCGTGGAACAGGCCGAACAGCGCCCCGCGGTTGGTCACGAGCGTGAGGTGAAAGAGCCCGGGGACGACCGGCGTGGACGAGTAGAGCGTCATGCGCGAGACCACCATCGCCTTGGTGGCTTGATCGAGAACGAGCACGGAAAGGGTCAGCAGGGTGTAGGCGAGGCGCACCAGGGTGTCGCGGCTCATGCGGTCTCCCCCCGGGCCGAGACGATCGACCGGACGGCCGCGGCGCACCGGGCGCACAGGGTGCGGAACTGCCCGTCCGATCCGACGTCGGTCGTGACATGCCAGCAGCGCGCGCACTTCTCTCCCGCGGCCCGCTCCACGCGCACCGCGATCGAGCCCGGGCGGTCCGCCGCCTCCGCCGGCGAGGGAGCCAGGGTCACCTGGGAGACGATGAACAGGTCCTGCAGGAAGGCGGGATCGCGCCGCAGATTCCTTAGGGTGCCGGCGTCCGATTCGAGGATCACCCGGGCCTCGAGCGAATTCCCCAGGGTGCCCTCGGCGCGCGCCAGCTCGAGGGCCTTGAGAACCTGGTCGCGCAGCTCGAGAAGTCGCGCCCACTGGCGATCCAGCTCGTCATCGGCGGGCGCCGCATCCGCTTCGGGAAACGACATCGTGTGCACCGACTCGTCGATGGGATCGCCGGGCTTGCGCCCGCGGAGCGCCTGCCAGACCTCCTCGGCCGTGAAGCACAGGATCGGGGCCATGAGGCGAGCCAGCGCGTCCAGGATGATCCGCATCGCCGTCTGCGCCGAGCGCCGTGCGCGGGCATCCGGAGGGCTGGTGTACAGGCGGTCCTTGAGCACGTCCAGGTAGAGGGCGCTCAGCGTGACGGTGCTGAACCGGTGGATCGCCTGCGTGGCGAGATGGAACTCGTAGCGCTCGTACGCCGTGCGCGTCCGGGCGATCACCTGGTCCAGCTGGCCGAGGACATACCGGTCGATCTCCTCGAGGTCGCCGCGCGCGAGGGCGTGGCGGGCGGGGTCGAAATCGTACAGGTTCCCCAGGAGGTAGCGGCAGGTGTTCCGGATCTTGCGGTACGCCTCGGCGTTGCGGTCCAGGATCTCTTTCGACAATCGCATGTCCTCGAGGAAATCGACCGTCGCCACCCACAGGCGCAGGACGTCGCCGCCGTGCTGCTTGATCACGTCCTGCGGCGGAATCACGTTACCGAGCGACTTCGACATCTTCCGTCCCGCGCCGTCGAGCGTGAAGCCGTGCGTCAGGACCGCGTGGTAGGGGGCCGTGTCCCGATCGTTGACGGCGATCAGGAGTGACGAGTGGAACCAGCCCCGGTGCTGATCGCTGCCCTCGAGGTACAGGTCGCTCGGCCAGGGATACCCCGGGCGCGCGCCGAGCAGCGCCGGGTACGAAGCCCCGGATTCGAACCACACGTCGACGATTTCGCTGCGCGCCACGAGATCCCGGGAGCCGCAGTTCGGGCAGGCCGTGCCGTCGGCGAGGCGACGGAAGGCCTCCGGCTCGAACCAGGCGTCGCTGCCGCGCTCCCTGAACAGGGCGGCGGTCCGGCGCACGAAGGCCGCATCGACGATCTCGCGGCCGCAGGAGGCGCAGTAGGGAAAGGGCAGCGGGACGCCCCACACCCGCTGCCTCGAGATGCACCAGTCCGGCCGGGTGCCGATCATGCCGCCGATCCGGAGCGCGCCCCCCTCCGGAATCCAGCGGACCTTCCGGATGGCGTCGAGGCAGCGGCGCCTGAGATCCTTGCGATCGAGCGCAATCCACCACTGCTCCGTGGCGCGGAAGATGATCGGTTGCTTGCACCGCCAGCAGTGCGGGTAGCTGTGGGTCACCGTCGAGGCGTGGAACAGGAGGCCGCGCGTCTCGAGATCGGCGAGAATTCCCGCGTTGGCCTCGAAGACGTTCTGGCCCGTGAGCCACCCCAGGCCTTCGGTGTAGCGGCCGTGGTCGTCCACCGGAGAAAAAATCGGCAGCGAGTATTTCCGTCCCGTCTGAAAGTCGTCCATCCCGTGACCCGGAGCGGTGTGCACCGCCCCCGTGCCGGTGTCCTTCGTCACGTACTCGCCCAGAACCAGGCGCGAAATCCCCTCGGCGGCAAACGGATAGGGCGCGAGCGCCGTCGTCGCCCCCTCCATGTCCCGTCCCTTGACGCTGGCGAGCACCGCGCGCGGCTTGAGTCCCTTGAGCGCCAGGACCTGGGAAGCCAGATCCGCCGCCACCAGCAGCACCTCGTCACCGAGGTCCACGAACTGATAGGTCAGGTCCGGGTGCAGGGCGATGGCCACGTTGGCCGGCAGAGTCCACGGCGTGGTGGTCCAGATCAGGATCGACACCCGGCGCCCGGCGAGCGCCGGAAAGCGCGCTTCGAGCGGGCCGGTCAGCAGGGGAAAGCGGACGTAGATGGAGGGCGAAGCGTGGTCCTCGTACTCCACCTCGGCCTCCGCGAGCGCCGTGGCGCAGCGCGGGCACCAGTGGACCGATCGCTTGTCCCGGTAGATGTTGCCGTTCTCCACGAAGCGCGCGATCTGGTCGACGATCGTCCCCTCATAGACCGGGTCCATCGTCAGGTACGGCCGGGCCCATTCCCCGAAGACGCCCAGACGCCGGAATTCCTCCCGCTGGATGCCCACGTACTTTTCGGCGTAGGCGCGGCAGGCGCCACGGATCTCCTGCGGCGACATGGAGGCCTTCTTCCTGCCGAGGTCCTTGTCCACCTGATGCTCGATCGGCAGCCCGTGGCAGTCCCATCCCGGCACGTACGGGGCATCGAATCCCAGCATGGTGCGCGACTTCACCACGACGTCCTTCAGGATCTTGTTGAGCGCCTGCCCGAGATGGATGTTGCCGTTCGCGTAGGGGGGGCCGTCGTGCATGACGAACCGGGGCCGCCCGGCCCGCGCCCGGCGCACGGCGGCGTAGACATCGAGCCGGTCCCACTGCTCCAGGAGGGCCGGCTCCCGCCGGGGCAGGTCCGCCTTCATCGGAAAGTCGGTGCGCGGCAGGTTGAGAGTGTTCTTGAAATCGCGCGTTTCCATGGCTCCCGGGATCGTCGTATATCGTTGGCGGCCAGCGGTTTGGCCGGAGAGCGGAAGCACGGAATCTAGCACACTTCCGAATATTGTCAAGGATGGCGGCCTTGTGCTAGGTTCCCCCAATGCGGGCCATCTACCTCGATCACAACGCCACGAGCCCCCTCCGGCGGGAGGCGCGCCTGGCCATGGACCGTGTGCTGGCCGGGCCGGCGGGGAATCCATCGAGCCTCCATGCGGCCGGGCGGGGCGCCCGCATGATCATCGAAACCGCGCGCGAGCAGGTGGCGCGCCTCCTGGGCGCCCGGCGCGAGGAGATCGTCCTGACGGCCGGGGGAACCGAAGCGAACAACATGGCCATCTATGGCGCCGCCGCACGGCTCCCGTCGTCCTCGGGGCGCGTCGTCACCTCGGCCATCGAGCATCCTTCGGTCCTGGAGCCGCTGCGGGACCTGGAGCGTCGGGGGATCGACGTGGTGCGGGTGGCGCCCACGCGCGCCGGGGTCGTCGAGCCCGGTTCACTTCTCGAGGCGGCCGCCCCCGGGACGGGGCTGGTGTCGCTGATGCTCGCCAACAACGAGGTGGGGACCCTGCAGCCGATCGGCGCTCTCGGCCCAGAGCTCCAGCGCCGCGGCCTCCTGTTCCACTGCGACGCCGCCCAGGCCGCCGGCAAGGTGCCGATCGACGTGCGCGCTCTCGGTGTGGATCTCCTGTCCATCGCGGGACACAAGTTCGGCGCGCCGCAGGGCACGGGGGCCCTGTTCGTGCGCGGCGGCGTCGCCCTGCGCCCGCACCTGCGCGGGGGCGGGCAGGAGCTGAACCGCCGCCCGGGAACGGAAAGCGTCGCCGCCCTCGCCGGTCTCGGAGCCGCCGCGGACGCGGCGGCGCGGGCGCTGCCTGAAGAATCCCTCCGGGTTCGAGCGCTGCGCGACCGGCTGGAGCGCGAGATCCTCGCGCGAGTTCCCGCCTCCCGGGTGAACGGCGCCGGGGCCGCGCGGGTCCCCAATACGTCGAGCCTGGCCTTCGCGGGAGTGACGGGAGAGGTCCTGGTGATGGCGCTCGATCTGGAGGGGATCGCGGTCTCGTCCGGATCGGCGTGCTCGGCGGGCACCGTCAGACGGTCGCACGTGCTCGACGCCATGGGGCTGGGCGAGTCGTCGGGCTCCTCGATCCGGGTCAGCCTGGGCCCCGCGGCGACCGACGGCGAGATCGAGAGCGTCGCAGAGGTCGTTGCGAAGGTCGTCGATCGCATCCGCGCGTCCACGGTCGCGCCGGCGAGCCGTCGGTGATCGTCACCTGCGGCGGCTGCGCCAGGAAGTACAACTTCGACGAGGCGAAGCTCGCCGGGCGCCCCTCGGCCCGGCTGCGCTGCCCGCACTGCAGCACCACGATCACGGTCACGGCGGGCGGCGACCCGGGAGACCAGACGATGCGCCTTCCGGAGGACGCCAACCTTCTCTCCAAGAGCGCGAAGGTGCCCCAGGGCGACCTGGCGATGCCGTCCGATCGGCGGTTGTCCCTGGCCGTCCTGGAGGGGAAGGACAGCGGCCGGATCTACCTGATCGAACGGCCGCGCATGATCCTCGGTCGTGGCGAGGCCGACATCGTGCTGAACGACACGGAGGTCTCCCGGCAGCACGCCTGTGTCGAGGTTCACGGCGCGCGCGTCGTGCTCAAGGACCTGGGCAGCACCAACGGGGTGTTCGTCAACGAGGTCAAGGTGTCGCAGGCGGAAATCGAGAACCGGACGGAATTCCGTCTCGGGGGGACCCGGCTGATGCTGATCCTGACCCAGATCGAGAGCGACCTCGAGACGCTCGCATGACGGAGGCGGCCGCTTCCCGCGACGCGGCCTCGGGCCGCACGGTCGTGGCGATGAGCGGCGGAGTCGATTCCTCGGTGGCGGCCCTCCTGCTGAAGGAGGCGGGGGAGTCGGTCGTCGGGCTGTCGATGCAGCTTTACGACCGGAGCCGCGACGGCCTGCCGGTCTATGGACGGTGCTGCTCGCCGCGCGACGTGCAGGATGCGCGGGAGGTCGCCGACCGGCTCGACATCCCCTTTTACGTGTTGAACCTCGAAGAGGAGTTCCAGCGCGAGGTGATCGATCCCTTCGTGTCGGACTATCGATCCGGCCGCACCCCCGTCCCCTGCGTGCAGTGCAACAGCGGCCCGAAGTTCCGGCACCTGGCGGCGCGCGCCCGCCAGCTGGGGGCCTCGTCGGTGGCCACGGGGCACTACGCCTCCGTCCGCCGGGATCCAGCGGCCGGCCGCTTTCAGCTTCTCAAGGCGCTCGACCGGGCCCGCGACCAGTCCTACTTTCTCTTCGACCTCGGCCAGGAGCAGCTGGCGATGGCGGTGTTTCCGCTCGGCGGAATGAAGAAGGAGCAGGTCCGGTCGATCGCCCTGAGCCATGAGCTGCCGAACGCCCGGAAGCCGGACAGCCAGGACATCTGCTTCGTCCCGGATGGCGACTACCGGGCGTTCGTCCGCCGCGAGGCGGGAGACACGGGCCCCCCCGGAGATCTGGTCGATACCGAGGACCGGGTCCTCGGGCGACACACCGGCCTCGCCGGCTACACCGTCGGCCAGCGCCGCGGGCTCGGAGTGGCATCGGGACGGCCCCTGTATGTCGTGGCACTCGACCCGGTCGGCAACCGGGTCATCGTGGGGGAGGATCGCGAGCAGTACCGCAGCGGGCTCGTCGCCGAGCGGGTGAACTGGGTGTCGATTGAAAGGCCCCGGACGCCCATCGAGGCGACCGCCCGGATCCGATCGAGCCACGCCGGAGCGGCGGCCGTCGTCACGCCCCTCGAGGGGGGACGGATCCGGGTGGCGTTCGACCAGCCGCAGCGCGCCGTCACCCCGGGGCAGGCGGTGGTCCTGTACCACGACGATTTGCTTCTGGGCGGTGGGTTCATCCAGGAGGCGGTTTGACAGGGCGCTTCGGGCGATGCTAGATTCGGCCCGCTAGGAGCCTGTCCAGGGGCGGGCATAGCTCAGCTGGTAGAGTACGAGCTTCCCAAGCTCGGTGTCGCGGGTTCAAGTCCCGCTGCCCGCTCCATTCTCTTCTCCCTAGCCGCCTGCGCGGCGTCCCGGGGGGTCGCGCCGTGCTCTTCCGAAAACGCGAACCAAAGGTCGAGACGGGAGAAGCGCTTCCCGTGGTCCCGGAGGCGCCGGGGGCCGCGTCCGGCGGCCGGACGCTCGTCGGGAGGCACACGCGAATCGTCGGCCGGATCCTCGGCGACGGCCCGGTGGTGGTGCGCGGCGCGGTGCAGGGCGCGATCGCCATCCGCGGCGGCCTGTGCGTTCGAAGCGGGGGGCGCATCGATGCCGACGTGGAGGCCTACAGCGTCGACCTCGAGGGGGAGGCGCGAGGCAAGATGTCCGTCTCGACCCGAGTGTCCCTCTCGGCAACCGGCGATTTCGAAGGGGACATGGACACGCCGGTCCTCGAGGTCTGCCCCGGTTCGATCGTCCGGGGGCGAGCCCGTGTCGCCGGCCTGCCGGGTCGCGATCGCCGCACCGCACGCTAGGAACGCTCCGCCGGACGGCTGACGCTTTTTTTCCATCCGTTGACGTTTTGTGTCACCATTCTGACGCGCGCCTAGGTCCGACTTCCCTGTTCTCCCTCAAATCCAAGCGCTTCCACTCCTTTCACGGGTGTCGGAGTTCTGGCACACCCCTTGCTCTTCGAGGGAGCGACACACTTCGAGGAGGAGACCTTGAACGAGAAGATCCTGGTGGTGGACGACGACGAAGGGGTGCGTCAGGTCCTGGGCCAGTCGCTGCAGGAGGCGGGATTCCGGGTCTCCTCCGCCGAGTCGGGCGAGAAGGCGGTCGCCGCGGCGCGCGAGGAGGCGTTCGATCTGGTGATCCTGGACATGGTCCTGCCGCGCGTGGACGGCATGGAGGTCCTCAGGGACATCACCTCCGCCAAGCCGGAACTCCCGGTCGTCATGATCACCGGATACGCTTCGGTGGAGACGGCGATCAAGGCGATGAAGATGGGTGCGGTCGACTACATCGTAAAGCCCTTCCGCATGGAGGAGGTGGAGCTGGTCGTGGGCAAGGCGCTCGAGCGGAGCCACCTGCGGCGCGAAAACGTCTACCTGCGGCGCCAGCTGGAGACGACCTACGGCGTGCACAACATCATCGGGCAGAGTCCGGTGATGCGCCGCCTCTTCTCGCTCATCGAGCAGGTGGCCAGCAGCCGGAGCACGGTCCTGATCACCGGCGCGAGCGGGACGGGAAAGGAGCTGGTGGCGCGGGCGCTGCACTTCAACGGGGATCGTCGCAATCGTCCCTTCGTCTCGGTCAACTGCGGCGGCATTCCCGACTCGCTGCTCGAGGACGAGCTGTTCGGCCACGTGAAGGGGGCGTTCACCGACGCGGTCGCCGATCGGCCGGGGCGCTTCGAGGCGGCGGACACCGGGACGCTCTTCCTGGACGAGATCGGCAACATGAGCGTGAGCCTCCAGATCAAGCTACTGCGCGTCCTGCAGGAGCGGGAGTTCATGCCGCTGGGAGGCACGAAGAAGATTCAGGTGGACGTGCGCATCATCGCCGCCACCAACGTGAACCTCAAGGCGATGATGGAGGAGGGGCGGTTCCGGGAGGATCTGTACTACCGGCTGAACGTCATCTCGATCCAGCTGCCGTCCCTGCGCGAGCGGCGGGAGGACGTTCCGGTCCTGATCCAGCATTTCCTGAACAAGTACTGCGGCGAGATGAACGTCGCGGCCAAGCGCCTCGCCCCGGAGGCGATGAAGCTGCTGATGGAATTCTCCTGGCCCGGGAACGTGAGGCAGCTCGAGAACGTCATCGAGCGGGCGGTGGCCCTGTCGTTCAGCAAGGAGGTGCTGGGGCCGGAGGACCTCCCCCGGGAGATCCTGGACGAGGGCCTGATCGAGGTGCCGGTCCTGCACGTCGGGGGGGACGGATTCTCGCTGGACGAGGTGCTGGCCACCTACGAGCAGCGGATGCTCTACCAGGCCCTCGAGCACGCCGGCTGGGTCAAGACGCGCGCGGCGGAGCTGCTGAAAATCAAGAGGACCACGCTCATCGAGAAGATGAAGAGGCTGGGCATTCCGCTGAAGGGCGGGACGGAGCGCAGCGGCGGCGACGCGGCGGTTCACGGCTCCCATGCGGCGGAGCCGGCATCGGATCAGGGGAGCAACAACTAGGAGCGTCGAGGAGCGACCGGGAGGCGGATCGCATCGTGGATCCGGTCGCTTCGGAACCTTGATTGGGCGAACGCGACTATGGTATCGTCCAGCCGCAAGCCGCTACCTGTCGCGGAGATACGCGATCCAGCCGTTTCCGGACGCAGGCCTCCTCCCGGTAGGCCATCCATGCAGCGAACGCTGTCCCGGGTTCTGGTGGTCGACGATGCCGGACTCTTCCGGCTGCTGGAATCGTCGTTCCTGAAACGCCTGGGGTGCGAGATCGTGCGGGCGCACGACGGGCCCGACGTGATCCGGAAGGCGGCGTCCTGCGGCCCCGACCTGATTCTCCTGGACGCGCAGAAGCCGGGCCTCGACGGCGAGGCCTGCGTGCGCTCGCTCAAGTCGGATCCCGCGCTGCGATCCATTCCGGTGTTCGTGGTGACCGGCACGGATGGCGTCACCGCCTCCTGCGCGGCCGGGGCCGACGTCGCGCTCTCGCGGCCCCTGGAGAGCGGCGCCCTCGAGCTGGCCTTGACCTCCCTGGGGCGGGCGGGCCATCGCCATGGCCGCAGGCGCGGGGCGCGCGGCTGGGTCCACGTCTCCGCTCCGCCGGGCGTGAAGCGCGGCCGCCTGAAGGACATCAGCCGCACCGGACTGTTCCTGGTGATTCCCGAGCCCCTGCCTCTCCAATCTCAGCTGGCGCTGTCGCTCCGGCTCCCGGGGCCCGGCGGCGAGCGGCCGCTCAAGGCCCGGGGTGTGGTCGTGCGCCAGGTTGCGGACGAGGAGCATTCCCACCTGATTCCCGGCGTCGGGGTGCGCTTCGTCGACCTCGATCCTCACGACGAGGAGCGCATTGACCACTACGTCAACCGGACGATCGACGGGCCGGCGGACGAGGGGGACGAGGACGCCCCGGGGCGGCGCACATGACGGCTCCCGGGGGGACGACGGCTCCCATCGTCATGGTGGTGGACGACGACGCCGACATCCTGGACATGACCCGCCTGGTCCTTGAGGGCGGAGGCTACCGGGTCATGCAGGCCCGGGGGGGACAGGAGGCCCTGCGCAGTCTCGAAGAGGCGGCCCCCGATCTCATCCTGCTCGACATCAACATGCCGGGCATGGACGGGTGGCAGGTCCTCCGCATGCTGAAGGTCGACGACAAGACGACCGGGATCCCGGTCGCGATGTTCTCCATCAAGATGGAAGTGCGCGACAAGCTCCACGGATTGCAGGAGGGGGCGTTCGATTACATCGCCAAGCCGTTCTCCTGCGAGGAGCTCCTGGCGCGCGTGCGGAGGATCTTCGAGACCCTGGGACGCGGGGCGACCGCATGAAGCCAGTCCTCGACGCGGATCCGGCGCGCGGCGCCGAGGACACCCGGCGGCTGCGCGCCTCGTTCCTTCGTCTGAAAGGAGCGATCTGCGACCCGATCACCGGGCTGTCCTCGTACGCCCTCCACCTCGACCAGATCGAAATGCACTGCGCCGGCCGCCGGCTGGGGATCATCGTCCTCGAGTTTCCGTCGTTGGGTTCCCTGGAGCAGGCGCACGGCTGGGAATTCGGTGATCGCTTCCTGGCGGGGGTGGCGGCGCACCTCAAGGCGTTGAAGAGCCGGATCTTCCCCGGGAACACGCTGATCTCACTCGACGGCGTGTACGGGAACGCCTTCACGATGTTTCTCCGTGAAGGCCCGGGCGGCCAGGAGATCGCGATCCCCGATCTGGCGGACGCCGCGGGGAGCCTGGCGGCCCACCTGGCGGTCCGGCTCGCGGACGCGCCGTGGGCCCCGCCGGCTCCGCCGGTCGACTTCTCCGTCGGCTACGCTCTGGTGTCGCCCAATCCCACGGCACGGTACGAGAGGATGGTGTACCAGGGGATCCGCGAGGCCCGCGGCATGACGCTGCGGGAGGCCGACCGCCTGCATCACGAGCGCGCCGCCGAGCTGCGTTCGATCATGCAAGAGGGACGGCTCACCACCCATTACCAGCCGATCGTGGACATGGACGACGCCTCCATCATGGGGTACGAGGCGCTGACGCGCGGACCTGCGAATACGGCGTTCGAAGTGCCCAAGGCGCTGTTCACCTGCTCGGATCGAAACCGCCTGTCCTCCGAGCTCGACATCCTGTGCCGCCGGGAGGCGCTGCGCAACGCCCGCGGGCTCGACCGATCGAAGAAGCTCTTCCTCAATTCGCTGCCGGAGACCCTCGGCACCCCCGGTCTGGTGGAGCAGAACCTCCAGGCCCTCCTCGAAGAGGTCGACCTGCATCCCGGCAACCTGGTGCTGGAAATCACCGAGCGCACCGGGATCGAGGATTTCGAGACCTTCGGCCGCGAATTGGATCGGCTTCGCCGCCTCGGCTTCCTCGTGGCGATCGACGACGTGGGGACCGGATATTCCTCGCTGCAGACGGTCTCCGAAGTGGCGGCCGATTTCCTGAAAATCGACATGTCCCTGATCCAGAACATCCACCAGAGCCTGATCAAGCAGGATCTGGTGCACTCCCTGCTCCAGGTCGCGGCGCGAACGCGCACGCGGGTGATCGCGGAGGGGATCGAGACCGCGGAGGAATACCAGGCTCTGCGGGCCTGCGGCATGCGTTACGGGCAGGGGTTCTTCTTCGCCCGTCCCGCGCCGGCGTTTCCCGTCCTCGCGCGCGGTGGGACAGACACCTAGAGGACGGGAGATCCATGGACGCATCGCTCGAATCCAGCCTTCTCCTGGTGGCCGGCGTCACCATCTTCGCCGGCGTCCTCGCCGTGGCGCTCGCCATCCTCGGCATCGGCCTCCTGCGTCGATCGCTGCGCCGCCTCACTGCGCTGGTCGAGGAGGTGCGCCGCCATCCCCTGATCGGAAACCTGCCGGCGGACCCCGACCCCATCGTCGGGGCGCTGGCCCGGGAGATGAACGGCCTGGTGGCGGACCTGCGCGGACGTCTCGAGGAATCCCGCGGGCAGTTCTCGGATCTAGAGTGCCTGGCGTCCGGCCCCCCGGACCTGGCCGTCGTCGGCACGGATTCCGACTGGGGCGTCACGTTCTTCAGCCGCGGCGCGGTCGCGCTCACGCAATGGGCGGTCGAGGACATTGCCGGGAGACACGTCGAGTCGCTGTTTCATCCCGGGGAGTGGGACCGGATCCTGCCCAAGCTGGCGCGCCGGTCGCTGCGCGAGGCCGGCATCTCGGAAACCCTGACCATGCTCCGCCGGGACGGCAGCACCTTCCCGGCGCAGGTGTCGATTGCCGGGCTGCCGGGGAACGGGAGGGGCATGCTCGTGGCGGCCCGCGACCTGTCGGCAGAGCGGAGCCTCGAGGTCCGGCTGCGGGAGTCGGAGGAACGCCATCGGAGCCTGGTCGAGGGGATGTCCGACGGGGTCTTCGTCCTGCAGGGGGACCGTCTCGTCTACGCCAACCCGGCCCTGGCGTCCATGCTGGACGTCCGGCGCGAGGAGATCGAGGGCGCGTCGATCAAGACGATCCTCCACACCCATGACCTCCTCCGCGTCCTTGAAGTGGTGCGCCGCGCCCAGTCGGGGCGCGAGACGGCCGGGGAGATCTCCTGCCTCCTCCTGTCCGCCTCGTCGGCCAGTGTGGAAGCGCGTCTCGCCTGGGCGCGGACCGAATTCCAGGGCGTGCCGGCCCTCGTGGGGACGGTCACCGACGTGACCCGCCGCGCGCGCAGCGAGAGGGCCCTGGCGGGGAGTGAGGCGCGGCTGCAGGCCACCCTCGAGTCGGCGGGCGACGGCATCCTGGTCCTCGAGGATGGCGGGAAGGGTCTCGAGGTCACCCTCGTGAACCGCGCCTTCTGCGATCGGTTCGGAGCGCCGCGGGACGCGCTCCTGGGACGGGGAGTGGAGGAGCTCGGAAGCCTGCTGCGGGAGCGTTCCGCCGACCCGGGCGTGATCGAAGCCCTGCTCGCGGAGGCGGCTGCCCGGCGCGAGACGCGCGCGGAGGGGCTCGAGCTCCTGCGCCCCCGTCACGCCGTCGTGGATCTCCTGGCCGGGCCGGTGCGTTCCGGCTCGGGCGACGAATGGGGCGTGATCCTCACGGCGCGCGACATGACCCGGCGCATCGAGGACGAGAATCGGCTGCGTCAAAGCCTCGAGGAGCAGGCCAAGGCCAAGGCCGAGCTCGAGACCGCCTGCCGGGAGCTGGCGACGGCGCAGAAGGACCTGGCGGAACGCAACGAGCAGCTGGTGAAGCTGAACGGCGAGCTCAAGTCGCTCGACGAGATGAAATCGAATCTCCTGGCGAACGTGTCCCACGAGCTGCACACGCCCCTGGTCTCGATCAAGGGGTACACGGAGATGATCCTGAAGCGCCGCCTCGGGCCGCTCACGCCCGAGCAGGAGCGCGGCCTGGGAGTGGCGCTGAAGAACATCGACCGGCTCATCGAGATGATCGACAACCTGCTGTCGTTCTCGCGCATCGAGAAGGGCGAGACCCAGATGCGGCTCGAGGACGTCCCCCTGTGGCAGGTCGTGGACGAATCGATCGAGATGGTGGGGGAGCGCATGCGCAGGAAAAACCTCGCGGTCACGACCCAATACGAGACCGACGAGCTCGTGGTGCGCGGCGATCGGGTGAAGATCGGCCAGGTGCTCGTCAATCTCCTCACGAACGCGGTGAAGTTCAACCGGGAGGGAGGGCGCATCACGCTGGCGGCGCGCAAGGGGCCTCGCGGTTTCCTCGAGGTGGAGGTGGCCGACACCGGTATCGGCATCCCGAAGGAAGCCCAGGAGAAAATCTTCGAGCGCTTCTACCAGGTGGACGCCAGCGCCGGGCGACAGTACGAGGGGACCGGCATCGGGCTGTCGATCGTAAGGGACATCCTGCGCCTGCACGGCTCGGACATCTCCGTGCGGAGCGAAGTCGGGCAGGGGTCCGTGTTCACCTTCACGCTGCCGCTGGCCCGCGATCAGCAGCTTTCGACACCCCGGCCGGGGCACGGCCGGGGTCGCTCCGAAGGCTGATCTCCCCCTGCCGTCGTCTCATCCCGAGCGCGAGGGAGGATAGGTGAAGCCGCGCTGACGGGCGGCCTCGTACAGCAGGGCGACCGCCGCGGCGTGGACGTTCAGGGACGAGACGCCCGGGGCCATCGGGATGCGGACCCGCCGGTCCGCCGCGTCGAGGACCTCCCGGGGCAGGCCGGCCCCCTCGTTGCCGACGAGGAGCACGGTCGGCCGCACGAGGTCGACGCCGATGGGTGGCTCGGTCGCCCCCGGGTCCGCCGCCACCAGGTGCCGTCCCGCGGCCCTGGCCTCCCGGAGACACTCCGTCGTGGTGCAGGAGACCGCCGGCAGGGTGAACTGGGTCCCCATGGCGGCCCGGACGGCCCGGCTCCCGAACGGATCGGCGGAGCCTTCCAGCGCGATCAGGCCGCCGGCCCCGAGCGCCCGTGCGCTCCGCAGGATCGAGCCGAGGTTCCCGGGGTCCTGGACACCGTGAGCGGCGAGGACCAGGGGGGGCACCGAGGACAGGACCGATTTCACGTCCGTCCGGGGCAGTTCGGCGAGCAGCAGGACGCCCTGGTCGGCCGATCCTTCGATGATCGACTCGAGCACGCGGGCGGTGACCCGCACGATCGGGACGCCGCTTTGGATCAGGCGGCGGGCCAGGCCGGAGTCGCGCGTCGAGTCCTCGAGGCCCGGCCCGAGGAATGCCTGCCTCAAGGGGGCCCGGGCCAGAAGGGCCTCCTCCGCCAGATGGACGCCCCACGCCAGATAGGTGCGCGCGCTCGTGCGCAGCGCGCGGTCACGCTCCAGGGCGCGGGCGTGCTTCACGAGCGCGTTCTGCGGGCTGTCGATCACCTTGATCGTCGGGCTCACGGAGTCAAGCCTGATGTCACCTGTCCGGGCCGGGTCGGCCCGGATCGGTTATAGTCGATCCCACACCTCGAACATCACGGGGGACATGGCATGAGCGAGTCGCAACGGATCGACCCGCAGCACCCGGATCCCGCCCTCATCCATCGGGCGGTCGCTCTCCTCCGGGAGGGAAGGCTCGTGGCCTATCCGACGGAGACGTTCTACGGCCTGGGCGCCGACCCGCGAAGCCCACGGGCCGTCGAGGCGGTGTTCGCCGCCAAGGGGAGGCCGGAGCGCCTGGCCCTGCCGCTGATCGCCGCCGACCGGCCATCGGTCCTGGACTGCGTGAGCGGGCTCCCCGAGACGGCCGAGCGCCTCGCCACGGCCTTCTGGCCGGGTGCGTTGACTCTCGTTCTCATGGCCTCGCCGTCGCTCCCGCCGCTCCTGCTCGCCAACGGACGCACGATCGGGATCCGGATCTCGCCGCATCCGGTCGCGGCGGCGCTGGCGGGCGCCTTCGGGTCGGCGATCGTGGCGACGAGCGCGAACCGATCGGGTCGGCCGGCTCCCCAGACCGCCTTGGAGGTCAGCGAGGCTCTGGGAGAGGACGTCGCGCTCGTCCTGGACGGCGGCGCGACCTCGGGCGGCCATGCCTCGACCGTACTCGACCTGTCGGCCGATCCACCCCGGGTCGTGCGCTCCGGCGCCGTGCCTCTGTCCGCGATCGAAGAGGTGCTCGCCCGCCGCCTCGGTTGATTGCCGCTTCATGAGAGCCGCCCCGGGACGATGGTGCCCAGGACCACGGGGCGGGTGGCGCCCGTCGCGGAGGGCAGGTTCCCGGGGTGGCCGTGCAGCGTCTCGTTCGCCAGGATGGCGAAGGCCACCGCCTCCTTGGCGCCCGCCGGCAGTCCGTACTCGTCGCTCTGCTTGATCGACAGCTCGGGGATGGCCGAGCGCAGCTGCTCCATGAGGAAATCGTTGCGCGCTCCGCCCCCCGAGACGATCGCCTCCTCGTACACGTTGTGCGGCATCACGAACCGCCGGCAGGCGAAGGCGATCGATTCCGCGGTGAAGCGGGTCAGTGTGGCCACGAGGTCCTTGGGCGGGAGAGCGCCGCTGTCCTTCAGGATGCTGTCGAGGAGCGGGCGGCCGAATTCCTCGCGGCCGCAGGACTTCGGAGGCGGCAGGAGCAGGTAGGGATGATCGAGAAGCCGCGCGAGGAGGTCGTCCGAGGAGCGGCCGCCACGCGCGTAGCGCCCTCCGTGGTCGAACGATTCGCGGCCGCCGGTCATGTGCGAGACCAGGCCGTCGATCACCATGTTCCCCGGTCCCGTGTCGAAGCCGACCACGCGATCCGCGGGAGCGCTCGCGGGAATCGCCGTGAGAGAGGCCACCCCGCCGATGTTCAGGACGAGCCGGCCGCGTGATCGGTTGCGGAACAGAAGGAAGTCCACGAACGAGACAACGGGCGAGCCCTGCCCGCCCGCGGCCATGTCACGCGCCCGGAAACTGGCCACCGTCGTGATCCCGGTCCGTTCGGCGATGACCGCCGGCTCGCCGACCTGGAGAGTGCCCCGCACCGGGATGCCGGTCATGGTGACCGGCACCGGCAGGTGCCGCACCGTCTGGCCGTGCGAGCCGACGAGATCGATGGAGGTCGGATCGACACCGGCCTTCTGGGCGACGTGCTGCACGGCGCGGGCGAACAGCTCCCCGAGGAGCACATTGAGCCGGCACAGTGACGCCGCGTCCCCCCCCGCAGGATCGCAGCAGCGCAGGATCAAATCGCGCACCTTGAGCGAGTAATGGAGGGTCTCGTGGCGCAGGAAGCGCCACGTCAGCTGCTCGCCGCTCCCCCGAAGCTGGACCAGAGCGGCGTCCACCCCGTCGGCCGACGTGCCCGACATGACTCCCACCACCAGTTTTTCCGGCTTTCCGGCAAGCTTTTCGAGCATGACGTGGTCTCACATGGAACATCAAGGAGTGTATGAACTTAGCGCCGCGGCACCGCGAACTGGCGGCGCGATATTAGCGGAATCGCCGCGGGGGATCAACGTTGAAGGGTCAAACTTTTTAACCTATAATTTGCCCCTGTGCAGCCACGCGGTATCTCATTGACCCGTCGGAGGATCTCCGTTTTGGAGTCGCGCCCCTCTAAGGAACGGTCCAGACCATCGAGCACGACGTGGCTGCGCCTGATCCTGATGCTCGCGCCGATCCTCTGCGCCGCGACCCCGTTCGAGAAGGTCGTCATTCTGGGATTCGACGGTGCGGACGCCAATCTGGTCGAGCACTACATGGCCGAGGGCCGGCTTCCCAACCTGTCGCGCCTGCGCGCCCAGGGGTCCTACGCGCCGCTCCGCCCGACGAATCCGCCGCAGACGCCGGTGTCCTGGGCTTCGTTCACCACGGGCCTCAATCCCGGCCGGACCGAGATCTTCGACTTCCTGCGTCGCACCGAGGGGACGTACCTTCCCGAGTTCGCCATGATCAAGGTCGGACGGAAGCCCCTCCTCTTCGGCGCGAGGAACCCCCTGATTCTCGGCTTGATGGGCGGCGGCGTCGCGGGCAGCCTCGCCCTGATCGCGGTCTACGTGGTGCGGCGCCGATTCTCATCGGCGCTCGCGGGGGCGGCCCTGGTCGCGGTCGCGTCCGGTGCAGGACTGGCGCTCGTGTCGATCCGCTACCTGCCCCACGAGGTGCCGACCGCGATCAATCCACGCAAGGGAGAGCCTTTCTGGACCGCCGCGGCCGATGCGGGGCTGCGGGTGAAGATCATGAACGTGCCGACGACGTTTCCCGCCGAGGACCATCACAACGAGTGGATGCTGTCCGGCCTCGGAGTTCCCGACATGCGCGGGCGCATCGGATCGCCGTCGTACTACACCTCGGACGAAGCGCTGGCGCTCAAGGACAACCAGTTCAGCGTGGAAATCGTCCGCCTGAAGGCGAAGCGCGGCACGATCGACACGGTCATCTTCGGCCCCCTCAACCAGCCGTTCTACGATTACGTGGTGGAGGACGCGACCCGCGGCCTGGAGGGAGCGGCGCGCTCGCAGGCACGTTCGGAAGCGGAGAAGCGCCTGGCGGAGCGGGGTGTGGCGCGCCGACTCGACGTGCCGTTCCGGATCGAGGCCACGGGCGACAGCGCCAGCATTGAACTGGCCGGGGCGCGCCAGACCCTCCGCCCCGGATCCTGGAGTGACTGGTTCGTGGTACCGATTCCGGTCAACCCGGTGGTGGACCGCGTGGCCGGACTGACGGGAATCATCCGCTTCAAGCTCCTGTCGCTCTCGCCCGAGCTGCGGCTCTACGCCTCGCCGCTGAACTTCCATCCACAGAGCCAGCCGGTGCCGTTCACCCGGCCGCGCGCCTTCGCGGGCGACCTGGTCCGGGAGTTCGGGCTGTTCAAGACTCTCGGCTGGCCGATCGACACCTGGTCGCTGCCGTCCGGGCTGACCGATGAGAAGCACTTCCTGGAGGACATGGAGGCCACGGTCGCCAAGCAGGACGAAATGATGCGGCGGTTCCTCGAGACCGGGGAGGACCGCCTCTACGTCCAGGTGTTCGACTTCACCGATCGCGTGGGACACATGCTCTGGCGGCTCCATGATCCAGGACATCCGCTCTTCGACGCCCGACTGGCGGCGCTGTACGCGGAGGAGATTCCCCGGTCGTACGAGCGCATGGACCGGATCGTAGGCGAGGCCATGCAGAGAATCGGGCCCAAGACCGCCCTCTTCGTGTGCTCCGACCACGGCTTCGCGTCGTTCCGCAGGGGGATCAATTACAACACCTGGCTGGTCAAGAACGGATTCATGACCCTGAAGGAGGGGACTTCGACCGGAGGGAAGACCCTCGAGGACCTGTTCGACAAGGGGGAGCTGGGGGAGTTCTTCCGCTATGTGGACTGGTCGCGCACGCGGGCGTACGCCATGGGGCTCGGCAACATCTACATCAACCTCATGGGGAGGGAGCCGCAGGGGAGCGTGGTCCCCGGGCGCGACTACGAAGAGACGCGCACCTCGATCGCCCGGAAGCTCGAGGACCTCGTCGATCCTGAAACAGGAGAGAAGCCCGTGGCGCGCGTCTACCGCCGGGAGGAGATCTACTCCGGATTCGACCCGCGGCTGATCCCGGATCTCCGGGCCGCCAACACCGCGCACTACAGGATCGGCTGGCAGACCGCCCTCGGTGAGGTGCCGCCGCAGGTGTTCGAGGACAACTTGAAGGCCTGGAGCGGAGACCACTGCTCCAACGACCCGGCCCTGGTGCCGGGAGTGCTGTTCAGCAGTGCCCCGCTGGCGCTCGGCGCCCCCGGGATCGCCGACATCTACCCGACGGTCCTGGCGCTGCTCGGAGTGCCGCCGGTCGGAGGAATCGATGGACGCTCGCTCGCACGCTGAGAGGCCAGGAGGCTGGCCGAGTATTGGGCCGGGCAGGCTCCTGGTGGAGGGGTTCCTGGCGCTGGCCCTGTGCGGTGCGGTGAATCCGGCGCCCGTCGGGGCCGCGCCGGAGGACGATGCCTCCCGTCTCAAGGAGATCCGCCGGCAGGAGGAGGAAGGGCGACTCGATCGCGTGCGGCGTGAGATCGAGGAGCTCAAGGTTCGCCTGGTGGAGGCCGAGGCGAGCGCCGGCTCCGTCCTCGACTCGATCGAGGAGCTCGATCTCAGGATGGCGCTCCTGTCGCGCGAGGCGGAGTCGCTCAAGGACGAGCTCGGGCGCACCGCCGAGCGCGAGCGGCTGGCCCGCCTGGAGGCACTGACCCTGGAACAGAAACTGGCCAGGACCGAGGAGGAGCTGCGGGGCTACCTGCGGGAGACGTACAAGATCGGACCGGCGAGGTACCTGCGTGTGGTGACGGCCGCCTCGGCCCCTGCCCAGATCGCCGCGGGCTACCGATCGATCGAGGCGCTGAGCCTCTCCGAGGCACGGCGCGTCGAGGACTATCGGGCGGACCGCGCCCGCCTGGACGAGGTGCTCGCCGATCTGGAGGGCAAGGACGCCTCGCTGCGCGCCCTCCAGGCGGCGCTGCACGGGAAGTCCCGGGATCTGAGGCAGGCGCGGGGCAGCAAGCAGTCGATCCTGGCGGGGCTGCAGCGACGGCAGTCGCTTCAGAAAGAGATGCTGGGCGATCTCCTGCAGGTGGAGCAGGACATCCGCTCCCTCCTGGATCGCCTCGCCCGTCCCGATGCCTCGGCCGGCGTGCCGTCCCTGGGGTTCGCCCGCTTCCGCGGATTGCTCGACTGGCCGGCGCGCGGCCGCCTGGCGGTCCCCTTCGGCAACATGCGCCACCCGCGATTCAGCACGATCGTGCCCCACCCCGGCATCGACATCGCCTCGGCGCCGGGCCAGGAGGTTCGGGCGGTCTTCGACGGCCGGGTCGTCTTCAGCGACTGGTTCAAGGGGTACGGCCAGATGGTCGTCATCGATCATGGCGACGGGTACCTCTCGGTCTACGGTCACGTGGATGAGCGTCTGGTCGCCGCCGGGCACGATGTCAAGAGGGACGATCCGATCGCGCGCTCCGGGGCCGGGGGGTCGTTCGAGCAGCCGGGGCTGTATTTCGAGATCCGTCACGACGGCAAGCCCGAAGACCCGGCCGCCTGGCTGCGCGGGTTGCCCGGCCGGGTGGCCGAGCGCAAGCCCGCGGCACCTCGCATCAAGCGGGAATCCCGCAGGGTTCCTTGAAGATCGGAGGACTGATGAAGATCACGGCCGACAGAAAACTGATGCTGGTCCTCTCCACGGCGCTCGTCCTGTTCAGTGTCTCCGGGGCGATGATGGGACGAGTCGTTGCGGTGGAGGGCACCTACAGCTATCTCAAGCTGTTCAACGAGGCGCTGTATCTCATCGTCCACAACTATGTCCAGCCCGTGCAGCTGGACGGCCTGATGGAGGGGGCGTACCGCGGCATGCTCGAGTCCCTCGATCCGGTCAACGAGTACCTGAGCCCCGTCCAGTACGAAAAGGCCTTCCGTGGAGACGCCGGAGGTCCGGCCGGCGCCGGGCTGACCCTTTCGAAGCGGCGCGGCTACCTCGTGGTGGTGTCGGTCCAGGCCGGCTCCCCCGCGGCGGAGGCCGGGATGCAGACCGGGGACGTCGTGGTGATGATCGACGGCCGATCGACGCGACTCATGGGGGTCTGGGAGGCGTCCCGTGCCCTGCGCGGCAAGCCTTCGACCAAGGTGACCCTCAATGTCAGCCCGGTCGCGGCCGCGGGGCGGAAGACGATCGAGCTGACCCGCCGCACGCTCGCGCCGCCGGCCCCCTCCGGGACTCTCGAGGCTCCCGACGCCGGCGTGGTGCGGGTCGCCGCCCTGCAGGAGGGGGACGCGAAACGTCTGGACCAGGCGATCGCGGGCCTCAAGAAGCGGGGCGCGGCGAGGCTCCTGCTCGACCTGCGCGGCTGCTCGTCGGATAGCCTCGCCGAAGGCATCGGCGCCGCGAGCCTGTTCATCAACGACGGAACGATCGTGACGGTGACCGATCGCTACGATGGCGACAAGGCCTACAAGGCCGACGGACGGCGCCGTGTCTGGTCCGGCCCGCTCGTGGTCCTGGTGAACGAAGGGACGTCCGGGGCCTGCGAGGTCCTGGCCGCCGCACTGCACGACGATCGGAGCGCGCCCATCGTCGGCCAGAAGACCTGGGGGGAGGGGGCCGTGCGCGCTCTCCTGCCCCTGCAGCAGGGAGACGGCATCTTCCTGGCTACGGGAAGGCTCCAGTCCCCCTCGGGCAAGGAGTGGCACGGACAGGGGATTCAGCCCGACCTGGCCATCGAGGGCCGACCGACCGATTCGGACGATCCGCAATTGAAGAAGGCGATCGAGTACCTGCGAGGGGTGTCGCGACCGGCCGACAGGAACGCCGCCTGATCTCCCGCATCTATGGCCGATACCGGCCACGGGGCCTATATTGAAGCGCGTGCCCCCGGGGCGCCGAACACGGCGCGCGGGGTGAGGACTGCGCGGGCCTCGGGCCGTCCCGGCTCACGCGGGACCGGGAAAGTCGAGCAGGCGGATGGGGATGCCGAAGGCGATCGGTCGCTACGAAATCCTCGAGGAGATCGGCCGCGGGTCGATGGGCCTCGTCTACAAGGCCCGCGACCCCCGAATCGGCCGCATCGTGGCTCTCAAGACGATCGCCTTCTCCTTCCCGCTCGGTCCCAACGAAGAAGAGGAGTTCCTGCACCGCTTCTATCACGAGGCCCAGGTCGCCGGCCGGCTCAATCACCCTCACATTGTCACCATCTACGACGTGGGCGAAAAGGCGCCCGGTGAGGACGCCTACATCGCCATGGAGTACGTGACCGGCACCAATCTGCACGACCTCCTGGCCGGCGGGGGCCGCCTGCCGCTCCTGCAGGTCGCCGATGTCATGGACAGGCTGGCGCAGGCCCTGGACTACGCCCACGAGAACGGTGTCGTCCACCGCGATATCAAGCCGGCGAACATCCTGATGACCGAGAGTGGCCAGCCCAAAATCCTCGATTTCGGCATCGCCCGGCTCGTGGCAGGCGGACTGACCCGCCCGGGGAAATTCTTCGGCACGCCGAACTACATGTCTCCCGAGCAGGTGATCGGGGGGGAGGTGGACGGGAGGTCCGACCAGTTCTCGCTCGGCGTGATCCTGTACCAGCTCCTCACGGGGGAGAAGCCCTTCGTCGGCGACAGCGTCACCGCCATTTCCTACCAGGTGGTGAACGTCGACCCGCCTCCTCCCTCGAAGCTGAATCCTGCGCTCCGGCCTTCCTTCGATCGGATCCTGCGCAAGGCTGTGGCCAAGTCTGCCTCGGATCGCTACGGGTGCTGCCAGGATCTGGTCGCGGACCTCAAGGCCGCCGTGGAGCAGTGGCGCGACTCGGCGAAGCAGTCGGAGCCGCCCACGCTGGTCTCGCGGGAGGATGGGAAGGGTCCGGCGTCGGAACCGGTCTCCGTCGGATCGCGCGGCATCGTCTTTCTGGCCCCCCGGTTCGCGCGGTTGTTCGCTCCGAGCGGATCGCCCCTCGGGATCGGCTGGGTCGCCTTTCTGATCTGCCTCGTCCTGCTCGCCTCGGCGCCGTTCCTCCTGTACCGTTCACCGGCGGGACGATCGGGGTCCCAGCCGCTCGGCCTCCTGACGTCCCCGGCGCCCGCCGGGTCTCTCGCGGGGCTGGCCGGGGCTCCCGGTCAGGCGGAGGGATGGGCTGCCCAGACCGCCCGCCTTCGGCTCACCCTGCAGCACCGCTTCGAGTCGGGGCGCATCGAAGTGCGCCTGGACGGCTCACCGCTTGTGGACGAGAAGCTCAGGAGCGCCTCGGGCCGGAGTCGTTTCATGCGGACCCTCGGGGTCGCTCCGGGCACTCATCGCGTGGAGGTTCGTGTCGTGTCGGGGAAGAGCTTCGATGACATCGTCGGCATCCAGGGCGACTTCCGGCCCAACGAACAGAAGGTCCTGACCGTCTCGGTCAGCCCGATGACCAAACGCCTGAAGGCGCGATTCGACGAGCCCCCGGCGGGATCGGCCCGCCCATGAGATCCGGACGATGGACCCGGGCGATCCTCGTCGCGTCGATCCTGCTCCTCGCCTCCGAGCGCCGAGCGCTCGGAGCCGCGGGGCCGGGCCGGAACCCGGCGCAGCCGGAGGCCTACTATCATTATTCGCTGGCGCAGCAGATGATTCTCGAACGAGACTACATCAACGCCCTGGAGCAGATGGAGAACGCCACCCGGACCGATTCATCCCCCTCCCTGCTGCTGGAGCTGGCCCAGCTCAAATTTTCTCTGAGCGACCTGGCCGGCGCCTCGGTGCTCGCGGAGCGGATCGTCGCCGCCGATCCGGGCATGGCGCCGGCCCAGAAACTCCTCGGTGACATCCACCTGAGACGCGCCCGTGAAGGCGGCGATGCCGAGGCCCAGATCGGCGAAGCGATCGAACGCTATCGTGCCGCCCTGCGGGCCAACCCCGCGGATGGGGATTCGTGCCGGGCCCTCACCGAGCTGTACTACCACACCGGCCGCCTCAAGGAAGCCGGGGAGACGATCCTCGAGTTCGGCAGCGGGCAACCTCTCGACCCCGCCCTGTCCCTGCTCCTGGGCAAGGTCTACGCGCGGACCGGCCGTGCCCAGGAAGCGGAGAAGGTCCTGTCCCGTCTCGTGGCGCGATCGCCCGGCAATCTGGAGGCGGCCGATGCCCTGGCGGCCGTCCTGGAATACGGCAAGAAGTACGACGAGGCCATTGCCCTGTACACCGATCTCCTCGAGCGGTCGGTCGACTCGGTCTACCTGCACGGGCGAATCGGGTCCCTGCACCTGCTGGCGGGCCGGAACGACGAGGCGATCCCGGAGCTGCTCAAGGCCCTGGAGGCCGACCCCGGGGATTCCCGAAGCCTGCTGTCGCTGGCGCAGGCCTACGAGGGCGCGGGACGCATCGACGAGGCGATCGCCGCCTGCGATCGATTGATCCGGAAGGAGCCGGCGAATCTCGAGGCCCGCTTTCAGATGGCGCGCCTGCGGCAGAAGGACGGCGAGGTGGAGACGGCCCTCGCTCAGTACCGGGAGATCATCGAGCTGGCGAACGGAAGGGGGGCGGTGAGCGACCGGGAAGCCGCGGTCCTGGCACTGACCTTTTCGCAAATCGGCATCCTGCAGCTCGAGGGCCGCCGTTACGGTGACGCCAGCGAGTCCTTCGTCGAGGCGCTCAATTCCGCCGGCGATCCGGGCCCCGAGCTGTTCCTGCTTCTGGCGCGCGCCCAGATGCTCGGCGGCAAGCCGGACGAGGCCCGGCGGGTCGCCGTCGAGGCCGAGCGACGTTTCCCCGACGATCTCGACGCCAAGGTGTTCAGCGGCGAGATCCTGATCGCCACAGGGAAGGAGGGGGACGCGCGGCAGCACTTCAAGGCTCTGATCGAGGAGGCGGGGGGATCGTCCGATGTCTATGCCCGTGTCTCCGAGGCGTTCCTGCGCCAGAAACGCTACGCAGAGGCGGACGCGGTGCTCAAGGAGGCGACCGGCCGCCACCCGGGGGACGACGCCCTGCTCTTCGCCCGCGGCGCCGCCCTGGAGCGGCTGGGGAAGCATGCGGACGCGGAGCGCCTTCTGGCCAGGGCGATCCGGGTCAACCCGAAAAACGCCATGGCGCTCAACTATCTCGGGTACATGCTGGCCGATCGAGGCGTGAAGCTGACCGAGGCGGTCGGCTACGTCGAGCGGGCCCTGCAGATCAATCCGAAGAGCGCCGCCTACCTCGACAGCCTCGGCTGGGTCCGCTTCCGGATGGGGCTCTACAGCGAGGCTGAAAAGCACCTGCGTGCCGCTCTCCGTTATGACGCGTCCGACCCGACGATCCACGAGCACCTGGGCGATCTGCTTCGCGAGACCGGAAGACAGGACGAGGCGGTGCGCGAGTGGCAGGCGGCCCTGGCCTCGGGGCACGAAGAGCCGGAGCGGGTGCGCAAGAAGATCCTCAAGATCGAATCCGCCCGCCCGGTGACTCCATGAGCGAGGCGCGCCCGGGAATGACTCGGGCACTCCTCGCCGTCCTGGGGTCCCTCTGTCTCGCCGGTCCGGCCTGCACCACGGGCGGCTCGATCGCGCCGGGATCCGGGACTCTGCCGGGGCAGCCCGGTTATCAGGCGCTCTTCCGGGGACAATCCGATGGGCCGGAAGGGAGGATCAGGTTCCGGCTCGCGGTGACCCTGCTGCCCCCCGACCGGCTGCGAATGGAATTCTATGGCCCGGCAGGCGGACCGCGCCTGATCATCGCGGCGACGCGGGACCAGGCGGTGGCGCTCCGGCCCTCGGAAAGGGTATTCGAGCGCGCCGGGTCCCCGGAGCGGGCACTGGAAGGGCTCCTGGGCGTGCCGCTCGACGCGGCGGGGGTCGTTTCCCTGTTCACGGGGAGGCCCATGTGCCCTCCGGAGTCGGTCCGGGTCGAGGTCCAGACCCGGCCCGCAGCAACTTTCGGCCGCACCGTCTCGTGGTATGAGGTGTCCTGCCCGCCCGGCGAGATCCGCTATCAGGCCCGCTGCGCCGAACGCGGCGGCACGCTGATTTCGGCGGTCGTTCGAGAAGGAATCAGCGGTGCTATCATCCTGGAGGTCGAGTACGGCGAGTACGAGAAGGGCCTCGGCCCTCGCTGGCCCAGGCAAATCAAGCTGCGGCTGCCTCGCAAGGAGGGCACCGTGGATCTCTCCGCCGTGGAGGGACCTTGGGCCAGAAACGTCTCCGAAGAGATCGTGTCCCCGGCGATCCCGGAGGGGTTTCGGGAGCGGACGCCGGGCCGTTCACCGGACCTTCAGGGCCTCCTGGACCCGGGGGACGCAACCCGGGAGAATTGACCCGGATCCGCCTCAAGGCGCACGCCAAGATCAACCTCAATCTCACCATCAAGGCCCGACGACCGGACGGGTACCATCTCATTGAATCGGCGGTCCAGACGGTCAGCCTGCACGACACGCTGATCCTCGACGCGGTCCCGGCGGGTCTTGTCCTGGACATCGACGATCCGGACCTCGCGGCGGGGCCGGACAATCTGGTGTGGAAGGCGGCGGAGGCCCTCCTGCCCCGGCTTGCAAACGGCCCTCGCGGCGCACGGATCCGGCTGGAGAAGCGGATTCCCACAGGTGCCGGCCTGGGGGGAGGGAGCAGCGATGCGGCCGCGGCCCTGGTCGGTCTGAGGCGCCTCTGGAACCTGGATCTGTCCGATGGGGAGCTTGCGGGCCTCGCCTCCACGCTGGGATCGGACGTGCCGTTCTTCCTGACCGGGGGAACCGCCCTCTTGACGGGAACCGGGACGGAAGTCCGGCCCCTCCCCGACCTCGAGGGCTTCGAGGTCCTGATCGTCTTTCCCCGCATCCCGATCTCGACGCGGGAGGTCTACGGGCGAGTCGTCGCGCCGTTGACATCTGCCTTGAAAATCAGTACTATGCCTCGCTTCAACCAGACCCCGGAGGACGACTTCCCCAGGGAAGTCGAGACGTGGGTGCGCGCAGGAAATGATCTGGAGCCATATGCGTGCGCGCTCTGTCCCGCCATCGGGAAAATCAAGGATCGCCTGCTGGTCGCGGGGGCGTCGGCCGCTGCGATGACCGGGAGCGGCTCGGCCGTGTTTGGAATCTTCAGGACCGCGGCGGCCGCGGAGCGGGCGCTGGCCGATATAGGCCCTTCGGGGTTCACGGTCATGCGGAGCGTGCCCATCAACAGTCGGGACTATCGGAGACGCGCGGCGTTCGACTGATACAGGAGGATCTCCTGATCCAAGGGAGGCGCCGGCCATGGAAATCACCGAGGTCCGGGTCTTTCCTGTCGAAGAAGAGAAGCTGAAGGCGTTCGTTTCGATCATCATCGACGACTGCTTCGTCGTGAGCGACATCAAGATCATCCATGGCAACAGCGGGCTGTTCATCTCGATGCCCAGCAAGAAGAGAAAGAACGGCACGTTCAGGGACATCGCCCATCCGCTGAACAACGAGACGCGCAAGAAGATCGAGGACAAGGTTCTGGCCCGGTACAGGGAGGTTCTGGTGAATCTGGACTCCGGGAGATCCCGCCCGGCGGCCGAGGGGAGAGACGGTTCAGACGACGAGGCCGGCCGCGAGCGGCCCACCATCATCCAACCGGACGATTCCACCCCTGCCTAGGACCGGGCGTCACCTGGATGCGATCGTTGGGGCGTCGTCAAGCGGTAAGACACTGGACTTTGGATCCAGGACCGGAGGTTCGAATCCTCCCGCCCCAACCATCGGGCGTGCGAGGCGGCGGAGGACTGGAGTGCGGAACGGCGCGATGAGCGGACTCGACACCAGCAACCTGAAGGTCTTCTCCGGGAGCGCGCACCCGGCCCTGGCGCAGGAGATCTGCCGGGTCCTGGGCATTCCGCTCGGCAAGACCGAGTGCCGTCGGTTCGCGGACGGCGAGGCCTACTGCCAGATCCTGGAAAATGTGCGGGGCACCGATGCCTTCGTGATTCAGCCCACCTGCACCCCGGCGGACGCGAACCTGATGGAGCTCCTGGTCATGCTCGATGCCTTCAAGCGTTCGTCGGCGGCCCGCATCACCGCCGTACTTCCTTACTACGGCTATGCCCGGCAGGATCGCAAGGACAAGCCTCGGGTGCCGATATCCGCGAAGCTCGTGGCCGACCTCCTGACCGCGGCGGGCGCCGACCGCGTCCTCGCCATGGACCTCCACGCCCCGGCGATCCAGGGGTTCTTCAACATCCCGGTGGATCACCTGTTCGCCGCGCCGGTGATGATCGAGCACGTGGAATCGCTCCACCTCAAGAACCCGGTGATCGTGTCGCCGGACGCCGGAGGCGTGGAGCGGGCGCGGGCCTACGCCAAGCGACTGGATGCGGCTCTGGCCATCATCGACAAGCGGCGGGGCGAGGGGAACGAGCCCAAGGTGATGCACGTCATCGGCGACGTGGAGGGGAAGACGTGCCTGATCGTGGACGACATCGTCGACACGGCCGGGACGCTCGCCGGGACGGTGCAGGCGCTCACGCGCAAGGGCGCCCGGGCGATTTACGGCTGCTTCAGCCACGCCGTGCTTTCGGGGCCGGCCGTGGAGCGCATCCGCTCGTCCGAGATGCTGCAGACCGTCGTGACCAACAGCATTCCCATCAGCGAGGAGAAGAGGAAGGCGGGCCGGATCACCGTGCTTTCGGTGGCGGGGATCCTCGGAGAAGCGATCAAGCGCATTCATACGAACTCGTCGGTCAGCTCGCTGTTCGTCTGAAGGCGGCTCGACCGGGTCACGGGATCTCCCGAATCGCCGAGAGGTCCCGTTTTTTGAGCCGCGGGGACGGCACGCGCCGCGCCCGGGCACAGGGAAACGCTCCATGAAGGAACTCGTGGTCGATGTGAAGGGCCGGGGTGATCTCGGCAAGAACGAATCCAGGAGGCTCCGCAGCCAGGGGCAGATCCCCGCCATCGTCTACGGCGCCCGCAAGGATCCCGTGCCGGTGGTGGTCGATCCGAAGAAGATCCTCGAGATCATCCACTCCGAATCGGGAGTCAACACGATTTTCCAGCTCAACCTGGCCGAGAAGGAAGCCCGGCGTCACGTGATGATCAAGGAGTACCAGGTCGACCCGGTCAAGGGGAACCTGATCCACGCCGACTTCGTCCGCATCCAGATGGACGAGGTGATCGAGGTGGAGGTGCCGGTGCAGGTGACGGGGGAGGCGGCCGGAGTGAAGCTCGACGGCGGCATCCTGGAGCACGTCACGCGCCTGGTGAGGGTCTCCTGCCTGCCGGGGGACATTCCCGAGCACATCACCATCGACGTCACGCCGCTCAAGATCGGCGACGCGTTGCGCGTCTCGGATCTGCCGACGAGCGACCGGTACCGCATCCTGACCGAGACGGACCAGACGCTCGTGGTCGTCAGCCCGCCGGCCAAGGAGGAGACGGTCGCGCCGGCCGCCGAGGCGGCCCCCGCGGCGCCCGCCGAGCCGGAGGTCATCAAGAAGGGCAAGGTGGTCGAGGAGGGAGCAGCCGAAGCCGAAGAGGGAGAGGCCGCCAAGAAGAAGGAAGCCAAGAAGCCAGAAGGCAAGAAGTAGGGGCGGCCGGGGATCGGCGCGCCGTGAAGGTGCTGGTCGGTCTCGGCAATCCCGGGGAAGACTACGCGGCCACGCGCCACAACATCGGCTACCTCGTGGCGGAGGAGATTGCAGGCCGGAGGGGGAGCCCCTACGAGGCGCGGCGCGCCCGATCGCTCGTCTGCCGTGTGGCGATCGGCGGCTCCGAGGCGATCGTGGCGCGGCCCATGACCTACATGAACAGGAGCGGGGCGGCGGTGGCCGCACTGCTCGATTTGGCGGGTGCGGGACCGGAGGATTTGCTGGTGATCTGCGACGATCTGTACCTCGACTTCGGCACCATCCGGCTCCGGCCGCGCGGCAGCCCCGGGGGGCACAACGGCCTCCTGTCGATCGTGGAGACCCTGGGAACGCAAGCCTTCGCGAGGCTGCGGGTCGGGGTGGGCCCCGTCGATGCCGGCGAGCCGCACGCCGAGTTCGTGCTGCATAGGTTTCCGCGTCGGCAGCAGAAGGAGCTGCCCCGGATCGTCGCCCAGGCGGCCGACTGCGCCGAGCTGGCGCTGTCGGAAGGCCTGGCGATCGCAATGAACCGGTTCAACAGGAAGCCGGCGGACGAGGCCGGCGGTGACGCAGGCTAGGCCAGGGAGGAGTTTCCGGAATGCTACAATACGAAACGGTGTTCATCGCCGATCCGACCTACATGGACGAGGAGATCGACGAGCTGGTCAAAGGATACGAGCAGGTGATCGGATCGGCCAAGGGCAAGATCATCAAGATCGAGAAGTGGGGGAAGCGACGCCTCGCCTATCCGATCCGTCGCAGCGAGGAGGGCGTCTACGTTCTCATGACGATCGAGTGCCCGCCCTCGCTGGTCAAGGAGCTGGACAGGCGGTACCGTATGAACGACCGGATCCTGCGGCACCTCGTGGTCCGGGTCGAGAACGAGGCCCAGATCGGCCCGTCACCGATGATGAAACCGCGGCCGGAGCGCGACGAGCTCATGGCCGAGCCGCTGATCGCGCCCTAGGGGCCGGGGAGACCAGATGAGGATGGGAGGCAGGGAGTCCGGAGGAGGCCGCGGCCAGGACCGGGGCCGCAAGAAGCAGTACAAGAAGAAGTTCCTGTTCCGGAAGAAGAAGTTCTGCAAGTTCTGCGACGAGAAGATCAAGTTCATCGACTACAAGGATCTGAGGCTGCTCCAGGCGTTCACGCCGGAGCGGGCGAA